>MHBL01000210.1 GCA_001803235.1 Lentisphaerae bacterium RIFOXYA12_64_32 | reverse complement strand
CGCGAGTAACGCCCGCACATGATCGGGCGGTATTCCGCCCGGGAGCCGCTGACGCATTACGGAGAGGCCGGGCTGTTTCTTTCGACCTGTGCAATAAGGATCAGTGCGCGTCTTCGCCTTCGGTTGGGCGCGGCTGTAGAGCAAGGCTCCAGCCTTGCAGTCTTGCTCGGCACCGCGCGAACTACACGGCGCACCGGAGGGAAACGCATTGGGCAAGGCTGGAGCCATGCCCTACTTCCGCTCGCGGCCTGCCAGGCTTATTGCACAGGTCGGTTTCTTTTTCGGTTTCCAGGAGTTCGGCTGGTGGCTCGGACGGTCCCCGGCCGAAGGGAACTGCGGTCCGGGACGTCCCGCGCCACAATGCGCTCGATGCCCCCAAAGGCGAGAAAGAAACAGCCCTGGTCGTGGCGGCTGAAGCATGCCACCGGTTTCCGCGTGAGCGCGGGGCTCAGGTTGGTGAGCGTTCTGCGCTGGGGCGATGCGGCCGGGGATTCCGGTCCGAGTGCGCCGCCCTACCACATGATCCAGGGTGGCATTTCCTCCCACGGATTCGGCTCGTAGACTTTGCCCATCGGGGCGAGCCAGGCGCCGGTGCGCGTGGCGCCGAGGTTCGTGAGCAGGCCGTTACAGAACCGCAACGCTTTGACGCGGGCCCGCGCTTCCAGTGTTGCCGGGTCGAGAAGGATGGCGACCAGGCGGCCTTTCCCCACGGTCTTGACCGCCGCGACGCCGGGCTCGGCGAGGAGCTCCCAACCGTCGCCGGCAGTCGCCATCGACAGGTCGAGCCACTTCTTGAGATAACAGTCGCCATCATTCAGGCCTGATGTCAGCGGAAGGTCTGAGAGCTTGGCACCGAACAGGTGCGAATTCCGCAGCGGTACGCCGAACGCCGCGGGTGCGGTCCCCGGCAGAAGCACAACGGTGGCGCCGTCTTCGGCGGCCTTCAGGATGGCGGCCTTCGACTCGGTCGGCAGCTCGCCGGTCCCGACCGCGATGAGTTGCGTCGGCTTGCCTGGCGCAAACGGCTCGGAGGCAACGTTGAACAGACTCAGGAGCGCCGGGGCCGCGCCGGTCGTGGCCACGGGGAGCGTGGCGTTTTCCGCCGTGCCGCGCCGACTCAGGTCGGCGAGGAGGTTGGCTACGAGTCGCGTCGAGACCGGGTCGGTGCCGTAGCGCGGCGTAACGTCAACCTGGCAGAGCGCGACGCGGCCGGACCCGAACCGCGCTTCCATGAGCGGCGACTCGACCAGGTCGAACCCGCACTCGAGCACCGGCCTGAACGCAATGTAATGCGGCTTGGTGTACACGTACGTGGCAACAACGCCGCGGTTGCTCCACTTGAAGTAGCGCGGCAGCAGGAACTGGTGTTTCTCAGTGTCGGGCGTGGGTTCGGGGTAGGCCTCCATGAGGTCGCTCTCGCCGCGCAGGTCTGCGAAGTCCGCATCGGCCAGTCCGTTCAGGAACGGGTGCCCCGGTGCGGCGATGAACACGGAGCGCTCCGACCGCTCGGGGAGTTTCAGGCCGCAGGGATTGCCGCCTGCCTGCTCGAACACCAGGAGATTCAGGCCCTGCGCGACGGCGGCTTCGAGGTTGAGTTGTTTCGCCAGCGCCAGGAACTCGGGTCCGAAGGCTTTCCGGCCGACGATGACCAGCGCGGTGCTGTCCAGCCGCGACTCGGGCGTGAGCGGGGTGGCCGTGACGCCGGCGCGTGCGAGGAGTCGCGCCGTCTCGCCCGGCGGGTCGTAGACCAGGACTGTGCCGGTGGCGGAGGGTGGCACGGGTACGGGGAACGCCTGGATCGCGAAGCGGTCCTCGCGTGACGGCTGTGCCACAGAACGCGCCACGAGGCTGAACGCCGTGCGCTCCGTCACCTTGGGGAGCGTGAAGCTGAACGGCAGGAAGACGGGGGTGCCGGGTGTGTAGACCGCGGGCCGTTCGCCCTGTGCGATCGCCGCACCGTTCGGGCCGGTCAGCTCCCACCGGATCGAGTCCTTCACCTCGTGCGTGAGGTCGTTGATCAGGACGACTTGCTTGGCTGCGGTTTCGCCGCCGAAGAAGCTGTGGTCTTTGTTCACGAACCCGTCCGGCTTCGAGTCCGTGCCGCCGATGTAGAAGTCGGTGTCGTTGAAGTAACGCTGGAGCGCGGCGAGCACGGGGCACGGCTTGCCGTCGGCGGTCTTGAAGTCCCACTCCACCGCGTTGAAGATGATGCCGCTGACGCCGTAGGTGCGCCAGGCGCGCAGCGAGTGCCGTGCGACGATGGTCTTCACCTCCTGGTAGCCGGGGTGCGTGGAGGTGAGCGCCTTGATCGGCTTGCCGGCGTTGGGCTTGTCCATCTGGTAGAGGTCGAACAGCTCGGGCGTGAGCATGCGGTAGGCGCGGCGCCCGAGGAGTCGCGCGGCAAACTCGTCGAAGATCGGTTCCGAGGCGTAGACGTCGGAGAGCGGGAACTTGCGTTCGCGGAACCAGTACGGGATGAGGTAGAGGCAGTGCTCGCAGGCGACGTATGGCATGCGCCCCGAGGCGGCCCATTTCGACGGCCACTCTTCGCGCTCCTGCAAGGGATTCTCCGGGCCGAAGTACGTGTTCATAGTGAAGATGCTGCCGAAGTTGCCGCAGTGGTGGTGGAAGACCGGGCGCGGGTCGAGGCTGCGCACGATGCGCTCAGCTTCGAGCGAGTAACGCTCTTTCGCCTCGAACGCGGGGTCTGTGCACTTGTAGCTGCCATCTATCTTTGACGGGGTCAGGTGCCAGAGCGAGTGGCTGCCCGCGAGGTTGAAGTTCATGTACCACATGCCGAGGCTCGGGTGATTGCCGTAACGGCGGACGAACTTGTCCACGCGCCGCTGGAAGGTCGCGGCCACGTCCGGCTGGAAGATGGCGTCCTTGAGGAACTGGGCCGACATCATGACCTGCACGGCCAGCAGTCCGTGCGTGTCGGCGAAGTCCACAACGTCTTCGTAGGATTTGCGGTGAAAGAAGCCACGTTCCCCAGTCTTCCACTGGCACGAGATCGGGCCGCTCAACTGGAAGCTGTTCATGCCCGCTTCGTCGAACTCGGCCAACCACTTGAGTTGATCGCCCCACGCCAGGTCAAGCTGGTGCCCGCGCAGGTGCGTGGGCACACCGTTCAGTCGGAACAGCTTCCCGTCCTGCGTGAACTCGCGGCAGCCGAATTTCACGGCCGGCGCGCGGTCGACGAGCGCGTTGGCCGCGTGGATCTCCGGGCGCACGGTGTAGCAGAACGGGTCGTCGAACGTCCACGGCCGCGCCTCGGGCCAGTCGAAGGCGCAGGTCACGATTTCGCGTCGGGACCATGCCTCGCGTCCCGTGGCGGGCTTGCCGGTGAGCGTGAACGGCTGCGAGAAGGTCTTTACGGGCGTGTCGGGCGCGTCCGTCGTCGCCACCATCAGGTCGAGCGTGTAGTCGCCGGGTTCGCCGACGCAGCCGAGTGAGAACTCGATGCGTTTCTGCGTCACCCGCGGCGTGATCGCGAGATCGCGCACGAACGCCTTGGGCAGGGCGCGCAGTGCGACACGGCCGTAGATGCCGGTCGCGCAGTTGGCACTGAGCGGTGTGAGCATGATCGTGACGGCGTTGTCGCCGCCGCAGCGGAGCAGGTCCGTGACGCGGTAGGCCTCGTCCTCCCACGGCAGGAGCGTGCCGAGGGGTTTGCCGTTGACGTAGAGTCGGGCCAGCGCGTCCACGCCGTCCACGTCGAGGTAGACCTCGCGGCCCTGCCATGCGGCTGGCACGGTAACGGTACGTTGGCAACAGCCGGTCAGGGCGTCGAACTGGGCCAGGGGTTTGCCCTGCCACTTGCCGGGCTTGCCGGTGGCGCCGTCTGGGCTGACGAGCTGTCCCTCGCCGCCGAGGAAATATCCGGGCACCTGCATCCAGCCCCAGCCGGTGGTTGGCAGGGCGGTCTGGCCGTACGGCACAGGCAGGAACGCCCACCAGCCGTCCAGAACGATCTCGCTGCGCGGGCCGGTGTCGACCGGGGTGGCAGAAGCAGCGTCGGCGGGCACCGCCGGCGTCTGGGGTGAGACGACCGCCAGTTCTTCGTTCGCGGCGCCGACCGGGGCGCGCATCTCGCCGGTCCACAACGCCTGGCCGCGGGCGCCGCGCTCGTGGAGCTCTCGGATGACGTCGGCAGGGAGCGGCTTGTCCCAGACCGCCACTTCGTCCATGAGCGCATGCGCCGTCTGGTTGTCGAAGGGCTCGCAGCCGTTGCCGACGTAGAGCGTGCCGCCGCTGAAGGCGCGGTGATGCGGGAACGGTGCGGAGTTCGCCTCCACGCCGTCGCGGTAGAGGCGCCGGGCGTTCTCGGTGCGCGACCAGGTGACGACGACATGATGCCACTCGCCGGACGCCCATGTGCCGATGCTGCCAGTGCAGTCGTAGAAGAGATCGCGGTCGGGCTTGGCGGTGGCAAAGGTCAGGCTGGATTGGTCGCGATACTTGTACACCATGCCCCACTTCTCGGCGCCGAAGAACGCGGCGTAGACCGTCTTGTCGTCGCCGCGGAATGCGGGGCAGACCCAGAAGCTGGCTGTGCCTTCGTCGGAGCGGAAGTTCCCGCTGGCGCAGTAGGCAAGGCCGGCGTCACCGATCTCGCAACACGCGCCGACGCGGCCCGGCTTAAACCGGGCGGCGTCGGCCGCACGGACCAGCAGCATCGGGTCGGCGGCTGAGCTCAGCAGCGGTACGCCCGAACCGCCGGAGATGGCCGCCTGGTCGGTGTTGTCGAAGGGAAGATAAAACGCGGGTTTTGGCACGTCTGCCGCACCGAGGCCGACGCTGCTCAAGAGAACCAGCAAGACGCAGGATCGGATCATGTGCGACTCCTTCCGTGGAATCTTCGGTGCGGCTCAACCGTCGTGCTTGACGACGATGTTGTCAGCAATGCCCCAACATCAAGCCCCGAACGGCCGAGTTCAAGGCAGGCGGGGGTGGGCACGGCGCCACGTCGACGCCCTCCCCCGGGTCGCAGACCGCCCGACCATGCGCGGACGCAACTCGCTTCCGTTCCGTGCGTTCCGGTAAAGTGGCGGGAACGGCTCGCTCCGGGCCTGAGGTTTCGACGCTTGCCTCGAGCACGCAGGATGCCGGCCGGACTCTGTCCGGAGGGCACACCAGAGCAGCGTGGGCTTCCAGCCTGCGCAGGTGCTCGGAGTTGCACCCGCAAGGAACGCGAAACATCCAAACACGAGCGCCGGAGCGGGACGCTCCAGCGACTCCAATGCCGGCAGGTCTGGCGGCGGCGGACATCCCGGCGGGCAAGCTGCAGGCGCTCCAAAGAGCCGCCTCCCAGGAACTGGCCCGCGTGGCTCCCGCGGCGCGACGCTCACATCATGGCCATCGGCATGGCCATGGCCATGGTGCGCTCGATCTCACGGAGCGCCTGGGACATTTCCCGGCCGATCAGGTCCAGGCGGGCCAGGGCGGCAATCCGGGGGCGTACCCGCTCGTATTCCTTCGGCGCAAACAGGTCGTCCAGCAAGCGGCAAGCGTTGCCCAGGTTGAGCAGCACAATGTCGCGCGGGTCGGGGATATCGGTGCCGAGAATCAGTTCCCGCAGCCGGGTCCGCACCTCCTTGACCTCGCGGTCGTCCACGAGCGGATAGCGGCGCACTTCGAACACCCACAGAACCCGCCGGTCCTCCTGTTTGAGAATTCCGTTCTGCACCAGGCGTGCCAGCACCCGTTCCGGGATCCGCTTCGCCGGGGCGGCGAGTTGCTCCAGCCAGAAGGATGTGGGTTGCGGCTCGGGCTTCTGCTGCAGTTCCCGCAAGGTTTCGTCGAGCAGCGGGTCCCCCGTGGGCGTGGTCGAGGTCACCTTCAGGGACGTCAGGTCCGTATCGATCCGATCGCCAAGCGCCAGTTCCATCAGCAGGGCGCCGGCCAGCGCGTAGTCAAGTGCGGAGACAGGCATGGGTTTGAGGACGCCCTGCGCGTCATCGAGCGCGAGCAGATAGATCTCCTCCGCGAAGCTGAGCGGACCATGCGCGACGCTTTCCGGCGCTGCGGGCGGCGCGAAGCTGGCGCAGGCCTTGCGCGTCGTTTCGAAAACCGGAATGATCGCGGCGAACCCCGCCATATCGAGGAGTTGTCGGACCTGGGGCGAGGCGGCCGCCAGCACGAGCTTGCCCTGTGCCTGTTGCAGGCGCTTGGCCGCAGCCAGCAGCACCCGCAGCCCGGCGCTGCTGATGTAGTCCACACCGGACAGATCCAACACCACCTTCCGGGCGCCGCCTCCGATAATCTCGGTCAAACGCCGATCCGCTTCCGGCGAACTCGTCGAGTCCAGCTTGCCTTGCGCCTCCAAAACCGTAACGCTGACCTGTTTGCTTTCGGTGATGGTCATGGTCTCTGCCTTTCCTTTTTCGGTGGCGGATTATCGTTCGCTATTATGGTATGAGGTTTTTGGATAAACCAGGTCTCGCAGGCGCAGACCGAACTGGGGACAGGCGATCCCTGTTACTCCAGTTGAGAGAATATGCATCCGGCGCCGTGTCAGGTCAAGGCGCGTGCGGTTCCGTGCAGTGCGGCATTAGTCAAAGGTGCGCACCGGGCCTCCTGACCCGGTGCGATGTGGTGACGCGGCCGAAGCAGGCCAGGCCGGGAGACCTGGCTTCCACCTTGGTAGCGCCACGCGGTTTCTCACCTTTCACTGACGCAACACTCCGTGCATTCGCGGCTCGCCCGGTCGTCTTGTCCTGACTCCCGCCGCATGTTCCATCCCCATCGCCGCTGCGATTTTCGACCTGTGCAAGCAGCGGATTAAGCCCCGCCGCCGTGCGCGGTGACGAAATGCCGGAAGTCATGGCCTACTGGCGCAATCCCGAGCATGAGATTGACTTCGTTGTGGCCCCGGACACTTTCATCGAGGTCAAACGCGGCAAGACGTCCCCGTTCGAGTTCCGTTGGTTCCCCACTGCCTTTCCCGACCACAGACTGACGGTCGTCAGCGCCTCACGCTACGACACGGACGGCATCACGGGCGTGACAATGGAGGAGTTTCTCACGTCCGAGGGGTGAGATCGGGGGGGGCTGACTGGGGGATATCTCACGTGCGAACCAGGCCGGGCCGGAGGGCATGGTGGAGTCACGTTGGAATCTGCGAGCATTCTTACAGACGAGGAAGTGCGAAGTGCTTGGGCCGCTTGACGCCGTTGACCCGTGGCACAGACTATGATTAGAAATTAAGCTGAAGTAGGCATGTTTATGATTAGAAAAGAGGCGGAATGTCAAGAAGTTGTACTGTACGGACTGGGCGCTGGCAAACGTGAACTCGTCGGTCTGGGAGGGGAGTTTGTCGCAGGCCTTGGAGAACGTGGTGTGCATGCACTTGCACCGCCGCTGGCCGCGAGTGAACTACTACCTGACCCGGACCGGTCGCGCGGAGGTCGACTTCATTGCGGCGGACCTGCGCGGCAAGCCGGCCATGGCCGTACAAGTCTGCATGGACATGACCCGGCCCGAGACCGCCGCGCGCGAAGTGGCGCCCCTGGCGGCCGCAGCCAAGTACTTCGGCCTCAAGGAAGCCCTCATCGTCACCCTGGACCAGGAACAGACGATTCGCCGTGACGGCGTAACTATCCGGGTCTGTTCGGCGCCGCGGTGGTTGATGGAGGCCAAGGGCGAGTGAGGCGGGGCGCGGAGGGAGGATGACAGCAGAGGCAGGCCGACAGTGACGGGGTGAGGTTCTCGTCCTTGAGCGTGAACCGGTACTGCCAGTTCCCGGCGTGGCCGGTGAAGCACTCGAACCGCGGTGGCTCGGTGCGTCCCGCGCCGAAGCGGGGTGTGCCGGCCGGTCCCCGGCCGAGCCCCCCGGGCCGGGACGGCCCCGAGCACCCTCCTGCGGTCCCGGAGGTCCCGCGCCACGGGCCGCGTATCTCGCGGTCAGGATACCGTCTCGGCGACGGGACGTCAATCGGGGTTGCGGAGTGCGCGTAATGCGTCACTCGCGGGTGGAGGGTTGGGGGTGGCTGCCCAAAGTGGCGGGACCGGCCCGGTCCCGCGGGTGTCGGAGCGAGCCGCTCCGACCACTCTAGGCGCCAGCCCCGGTCAACCGTCGACCTTATCTCCACCCGCGACTGACGCATCACGAGTGCGCATCGCGGGCACTTGACGTTTGGGGTAAACGCTGGCAACGTACGGGGTATGAACTTGGACGAGATTCAGTGGCAAGCGCCGTGGGCGCCGGTCGGGGAAGGCAGCGAGGCGCTCTGTGCGGAGCTCGCAAAGGAACTCCCGCCGAAGCACGACCTGACCGGCCGGCAGGTGCGAGCGGTCGCGCGCCGGACGGACAAGAACATCGTGCTGTTCCACCTCGACGACGGTCGGCTCGCGGTCGTGCACCTCACCGGTTCCGGGACCCCGGCCTCGCGTCCGCAACTGCCTTGGACGGTTTTCTGCCGCACCCCGAAAGAGTTCGTCCGTCGCGTGCTCGACCAGGACACGCAGGCGTTCGAGAGCTTCGCGTGAGTTGCGTAGTGGCGAGAGAAGGGACGAGGGGCGGGTGTCGAGGGGCAGAGGAAAAGATTCTCATCCTCGGGGCGGTACTCGGACAGCCCAGGCTCGTAGTTCCGCGTTCACGCGGTCCCCGGGTTGGTCCGTGGCCTCGCGACGTACTCAGTCCTTGTCCCACATGTACTCGGGAGAGCAGGTCTCGTCGGACCGCATGCCTTGGACATGTCCGTCAACGAAGGAGAGATTGGCCTTGCCGCTGTGGCGCAGTCCCATCAGGCCCATCCCGTTACAGGCGGTGCCGAGCCCGTAGCTGGTGAGGGTGCTGGCGGTGATCTCACGGATCATGCCGCCGCGGGAGAAGACGCCGCCAAGCCCCGAGGCGGGGTTGGTGCCCTTGTTGTTGGCGTCGCCAAAACAGACGGTGGCGTCCGGTTTGCGGATTTCCTGGAGCTTGCGCAGTGCCACGCCATCACTGCGAATAATGCTGCGGTTGGCGCCGAAGCAGTAGATCTTCGGGTTGGTCGGGCAGCGGTAAATCTCCAGGTTCTCGATGTACGGCCAGAGCATGCCGGGGTTGGTGTCGCTGTTGTAATACCAACGCTTGCCATAGGTGTACTCCGTCCCGTTCCAGGTCGCCTCGTAGCACTTGACCAGCGTGCCGTCGTAGTCGTCCGTGTACAGGGCGCTGCCCAAGGCGATCTGCTTGACGTTGCCCATGCATTCGGCGGCGATTCCTTTTTCCTTCGCCGCGCGCAGTGCGGGGAGCAGCAGGGACGCCAGGATGCCGATAATGGCGATGACGACCAGCAGCTCAATGAGCGTGAACAAATGAGCCTTGAGTCTGTCGAAAGGTTCGGTAAGGGTGAACGGCCGCAGCCGGAGCCCGACGGCAGTCCCTGATGCTGTCGGGCGATCAACGTGATCGGTCGGCGTGGTCTGACGTCTGTGCATGACGGTACCTCCTCTATCCGACGGGCAAAGTCTCTGACGCCCAGACAACTATACGTGTCGCGGCAATGTGCGTCAACGGGCCAAGGTGAACGAAGACCGCCTGCAGGGCCTGGGACGAATCTGTGGGCCGATGGCCGAACGCCTGCTGAAGGCGCACTTGCTGTCAGGCGGCAGCGACGGCGCGCTTCACCGCGTCGCGAAGCGGTACTCGATGGTGTTCTTGTATTTCTCGCCCGGGCGCAGCACGGTGGAGGGAAAGGCCGGCTTGTTGGGCGAGTCCGGGTAGTGCTGCGGTTCCATGCAGAAGCCGAAGCGGTGCCGGTAGACTTTGCCGCCCTTGCCGGTGATGCTGCCGTCGAGGAAGTTGCCACTGTAGAACTGCATGGCCGGTTCGGTGGTCCAGACTTCGAGTATGCGGCCGCTGCGGGGTTCGCACACGCTCGCGGCCAGGGCGAGCTTGCCGCCGCCGCTGTTCAGGACCCAGTTGTGGTCGTAGCCGCCGGCGAACTTGAGCTGCGCGTCGTCCTGCCCGATCCGATCCCCAATGACGTGCGACGCGGTGAAGTCCAGTGGCGTACCTTTGACGGACCGCAGCTCACCGGTCGGGATCAGGGTGCCGTCCACCGGCGTAAACCGGTCGGCACAGATGGTGACCTCGTGGCCGAGAATGTCACCCTCGCCCTGACCGGCGAGGTTGAAATACGAGTGCTGCGTCAGGCTCAGGACGGTGGGCTTGTCGGTGGTCGCGGTGTAGTCGAGGCGCAGGCCGTTCTTGGCCGTGAGCGTGTAGACGGCTTTCACCGACAGCTTGCCGGGGTAACCTTCTTCGCCGTCGGCGCTGACGTAGGTCAACTCGAGGGCCGGGCCGGACTTTGTCTCCTTGGGCTTGGCCTGCCACACGACCTTGTCGAAGCCGACGAGACCGCCGTGCAGGTGGTTGGTGCCGTTGTTCTGCGCCAGCCGGTACTCGCGCCCGTCGAGCACGAACCGCCCGTTGGCGATGCGGTTGCCGTAACGTCCGACCAGGCAACCGAAGTACGGAGTGACCTTGAGATATTCGGCGAGCGTCTCGTACCCGAGCACCACGTCCGTCATCGTGCCCGCCCGGTCCGGTACGCGCAGCGTGACCACAATGCCGCCGTAGTTGGTGATTCGCGCCTCGACGCCGTTCGCGTTCGTGAGCGTGAACAGGTTGACTTCCGTTCCGGCCGCCGTCCTGCCGAATGACGCTGTTGTGATCGCCATGGATTGCCTCCAGTGTGGGTGGGTGTTCAGTGTTCAGTGTTCGGGGGGGACTTGGGCACGGCCGCCGCGCGGCAGCCGCCCGGCGTCTGCCCGGTCACGCGTCGGAAACACGTGGAAAAGTACCGGGCATTTTCGAAACCGCAAAGGTCCGCGATCGCTTTCAGGGGCAGGTTCGAGTGCAGAAGCAGGTCCTGGGCACGCTCGATTCGCACCTGCGTGTGCCACTGTTTGACGCTCATCCCATAGGCCTTGCGGAAACAGTGACGCAGATGATCATAGCCGATGCCGACCGCCGTGGCGACTTCCGGGACGTCGTGGATGTCGCGGAAGTGGACACGGATATAGTCGCGGGCCGCGGCGACGTAGCGTTCGGGCGTGGCCTCGTGGCACGGCTCCAGGACATCGGCCGCGTGCAGGAGCTCGATCAGCAGTGCGGCCGCGCGGTGATCGCACGCCAGTTGCTGGGCTGGCGCCATGTTCGATGGCAGACCGGCGAGAGCGATCAACTCGGCCTTCAGTCGCGTCTCCTCCGGCGGCGGAACGTACAGACTGCTGTCGAGTTCCTCCGGCCAGGGCAGGTCGCTGCCGATGTGAATGCAGATGTCCTCGCCGGGAACCGTCATGTCCTGGTTGTGGGTCACGCCCGGGGCGTACATCACCACGCCGTCTTCCTCGAAGGCAATGGTCTTGCCGCGCGCGTCCGTCGTTTTGCCCGAGCCCACGACATGGTAGACGACTTCGAAGGGCTGGTGCCGGTGAAAAGCGCAGAAACCCGGCGCGGCGTGACGCCAGCCGCGCTCAAACGTGAACCGGGCCGTGCGAAGGTAGTCTGTCAGGGCCGACTGCAACGCGCCAAGTCCTCCAAAAAACATCCATAACCGTCAGGTATCGTACTTGATGATACGCCAGAATCAAGAAATTGTAAAGCCAAAAAGTGGAAAGAATTCGACATGGGCCAAGTAGCGGGGAGTCGAGTCCGGGCGTAGTTTGGAGTAAACGCCAGTGCGGTGTCCGACGAGGTCTCGGGAGTCAGGTTGACGCCCCGGTCCTTCGACCTGACACCTGAACACTGAACACCAAGGGGCTCCCACCATGTCCAGTTTCCCGCGCACCACGGTCGGCGGCGTATCGGTCTCGCGCATGATCATCGGCACCAATTGGTTTCTGGGCTTCAGTCATGCCACGGCAGCGAAGGACGACTACATTCGCACGCACGTGGCGAACCGGGAGAAGATCGCCGACATCATCGAGGTCTACCTCAAAGCCGGTGTGGACACGATCATGGGCCTGATCCAGCGCAAGGAGTTGTGGGAAGGCATCCAGGAGGCGCAGCAACGCACGGGCAAAAAGCTGATCGTGGTTTCGACCCCGGGAATTCCCCTGAACGCCGACACGCCGACCAAGGGGTTTGGCGCCGAGGCGGAGAAGATTTTCGACGAGGAGAAGCGGCTGGGCGCGACGTTCTGCTTTCCGCACACGAGCACGACCGATTGCCTGATCGACAAGTGCACGCGCAAGATCCGGCACATGGACCAGCTCAGCCGCATGATTCGCGCCCGCGGCATGATTCCGGGCCTGAGCACGCACATGCCCGAATCGATCATCTTCGCGGACGAGTCGGGGGTGGATGTCGAGACGTACATCTCGCTGTACAACGCCATGGGGTTTCTGATGCAGGTCGAGGTTGACTGGATTCAGCGTGTCATTCTGAAGGCCAAGAAGCCCGTGATGACGATCAAGCCCATGGCCGCCGGACAGCTCCGGCCCTTCCAGGCCTTTAACTTCGTGTGGAACACGTTGCGGCCTCAGGACATGGTGACGGTCGGCACCATGGCGCCACGCGAGGCGCAGGAGTGCATCGACATTTCGCTGGGGATCCTGGAGCGGCGCCAGGCTGACTTCCAGCTCCAGGAGACGCGCTCGAAAGCGACCATCAAGATGCAGGCGTGAGGCGAGGGGCAGAGCACGGAGCACGGAGCACGGAGGAAGAGTAGGAATTGAGTTGGTGGGCCCGCGCGACGCTCCGACCCCTTTTCTCGACCTGTGCAACCAGCGGAGCGATGTGGTGTCAGCCCAGGCCAGCCCAGGCCATCCCCTCCTGACAGGCAGTACCGCGGGCGGCCCTCCGCCCGCCATACGAGCCTTGTTCTATGTGCGTACCGTGAAGCGGGCGGGGGGCCGCCCGTGGTACTGTCGGAAGGTGACGGGGCCTGTTCCCCTTATTGCACCGGTCGACTTTTCTCCGAGCCCTGCGCGCCGCGGCGACGTTTCTGAACGAGGCCGGCCCCTCTACTCTGTGTGACGGCGCTTCTACCTGAACTCTGCGAAAACGCTGTCGGGGATGCGCAGATCCGTGTGCACCGAGCCGACGAGCAGGTTGTAGCGGTTGAGGCCGTGGAAGAGCCGTGCCGCCACGTAGCGTTTGAGCCAGAACTCGGGCACGAGACCACGGTGCGCGGCCATGACGTCGCGGGCCTTGCCGACGCCGGCGAGGAGTTCGTCTCGGAACTTGTCGATACTGAAGAAACGCCGATCGGTGAACGGGTTGATGCGTTCCGGCTCGAACGAGATCGAGGCGGAGCGCTCCATCCACTGCCAGCCCCCGTGCGTGTCCATCTTCTGCTTCCAGTCCTTGAACGCCAGCGAGGCGGCAAAGCATTTCGAGAACGGCTCGCCGATCAGGTCCTTGCATCGGCCGGTTGCGAGGTGCGCACGCGTCACGGCCACGGCATCCGGCGGCATGTCGCCGTCCCACATGATGGCGGCGGCCAGCGCGATCGAGTCCCAGGCGGTTTCCAGGCCGCCGACTTGCGTGCAGGTGACGCTGCCGCGTGTCCACCCGGTGGCGAGGACGCCGTCCGCCTGCTGGTTGACCGCCTCCCGGGTCCAGAGCAGGTTGTTCACGGCACGCTTCTCGACCGGCGGCAGATCGCCTTCGCCGCTGACCTTGAACGCGGAACCGGCCCACCAGTGCGCACCTGCCGAGCGGAAGTGTTTGACCAGATCGGGGAAGACCAGGTCTTGCCCGAACGCCTTGCCCTCGAGCTTGTCCGCGTACCACCACACCACGAGGTCAGCCTTGGCCGCAAGGCGTTTCAGATCCTCGTCGGGCCAGCGCCGCATTTCGTCGTCCCAGACCAGCGGACGGATCCCCTGCGCGTTCAGGTGCTCGAGCAACGGCATGAGGTAATCGCGGTAGAGTGCGGCCTTGCCGTGCTTGTCGGCGAACGCTTTGCAGTCAGGGCAGGAGCCGAAGGTCCACGGTTCATCGCCGCCGATGTGGAAGCGCCGGATGTGGCCGCGGTGCGTCTTCAGCACATCGTCGAACATGGCGAGGACCAGGTCGCGGGCGCCCGGCCGGCGCGGACAGAGTTCGCCGGCGCTGGTGGCGACTTCGCGCAGGTGCTTGAAGCGGGCCTTGAGCAGTGGGTTCTCGAGGTGACCCAGGCACTGCACCAGCGGGATGACCTCGACTCCGTGCTGGGCGGCGTTGTCCAGGAACCGGCGGATCGTGTCCTCATCGTAGGCCGTGGGACAACGCAACTCCGGGTATGTCGTAAAGGGGTACGTGTCCTCCCACTCGACGAGCAGGGCGTTGATCTTCAGTTCAGCAAAGATCTCGGGAAGTTGCACAAGCCGTTCCGCCGTGGGCGGCATGCCCTTGAGGTCAAGGTGAATGCCACGGACGGCGACAGCGGGAGATGCGCGTTGGAACAAGATGTCGCTCATGGTCGGATGGGCCTCCTGAAATCGGTTTCACCTAAGGGTCCGCACAAGAATAACTTGGCAGTTTGCGGCCAGCTATGTTGAGCCGGTTTCAAGGCACGAGGGCGGCGCATAGCCTGAGCTATGTAACGACCGAGTAACGCGGAAACCGGCCAAGAGAGCTGGCCGCAAACTGCCAAGTTATTCTTGCGCGGACCCTAAGGCCCAATATACCGGTCCGGACGCCGGCTTGTCCAGCCGAATGGTTGGATTGCACCGCCCAATCCGAAAACCAACTGGAACCTTGGGTTCTCGACGCATGTCAGATACAATGAAGGTGCTGAATGGTCGGCGGGTGTTCGACGTCAAAAGAGACATAACAGGCACAGTTTCTGCGCAGATCGCGGGTTCGACAGGATTGCATGTTTCGGAGCGGTGTGCATATTACAAGTTAAGAACTCCTGACAAATCCTTATTAGCATGCATATGGAGTTCTGGCGAGTGACCTGTGACGGCCTTGAGGGCCGATAGAGGGTTTTTCACCATGGCAATCTGCAGGCACTTCAAGGAATACATGGCCGAGCAGGAGAGGGGCCTGCGAAAGGCGATCGACGAAGACAAGTGGTACCTCAGCGAGAGAGCCGGCCACGATGTCGGTTTCTTTGCGGCGGAAGAGGACTTCTGCCAGTACCATTTGGACCGATTTGCGCGGATATTCCGGATTGAGTTCTGTCGGCACCGCTGTCCGGAGCGGGACAAGTGCGAACTGGCGCCGGGCGTCGAGAACCTGCCGTCCACCGAAGAGATGCTGGAGAATGTCCAGGAACAGTTGAGCCGAGTCGAACAGCTCGCCACGGTGTCCGGCACTGCCAAGACTTGAGTCCCGCGCGTGGAAGTGTCTCCGTCGACAGTCTCCGCCCCAGCGTTCCTCTGCTCCGGGCCCCTCTTTTCCTCCTAAGCGTCTGCCCCGTTCGTGACCACGTAGCCTGTCCCGTCTCCTCTGCGCCGGCGCCGGCGTGGAAGATGACTCCGCTTCGGTGTGTCAGAGGCGCAGCGTCGCCTATGACTTTCCCAGTCTTTCCGCAACGGCAGCGGCGCAGGCTTGGAGCCGTTCGGTGGCGCTCGCAAACGCGGCGCCGTCGGGGATTTCCGGTACGGCACAGGCCAGGGCAATCTCGATACCGGCGGCGCGCCAGGCGGCCTCGTCAAGGGCCACGCGACCGGCAATCACCGCGACTCTTGCGCCAAACTTCGCGGCACGGTTACGGACTCCGCACACGACCTTGCCGTGCAGGGACTGATCGTCGAACCGTCCCTCGCCGGTGATAACCCATGCCGCTCCCTTCAGCGCCGCATCCAGGCCGCAGGTGTCGGCGACCGTGTCGACGCCCGGGACCAGTTCGGCGTCGAAGAAAGCCATCGCACCGGCGCCAAATCCGCCGGCCGCGCCGGCGCCCGGCATGTCGAGCACGTCCTTCCCGAGGTCGCGGTGAATGCCGTTTGCCAGGTGGCGCAGGCCGGCATCCAGTTCGTGGACCATGGCCGGGGTGGCACCCTTCTGCGGGCCGAATACGGCCGCCGCCCCGCGCGGGCCGCAAAGCGGGTTGGTGACGTCGCAGAGCGCCCGGACCGGGGGCAGTCGCGTTGCGTTGGGGCGGGGCCGCACAATGCGGTGGATGTGCACCAGGCCGCGCCCCCCTTCCGGCACGGGCCGTCCGCCACCGTCGAGGAATTCCCAGCCGAGGGCGCGAGCCGCGCCGACACCACCGTCGACGGTAGCGCTGCCGCCCAAGGTCAGCAGGATCAGCTTTGCCCCGACCGTGGCAGCCTCGGCAAGGAGCTCACCCGTGCCGCGAGTGGTGGTCATCAGGGGGTTACGTTCGTCGCGATGCAGGAGCGGCAGGCCGCTGGCCGCAGCCATTTCGACCACGGCCATATGGGCGTCGGGCAACCAGCCGAACCCGGCGCGGATCGTCTTCTCCGGCAGGGGGCCGGTCACCCCGTCCACCTGGACCCAGCGGCCGTGGCACGCAGCAATCAGCGTGGCAGCCGTCCCCTCGCCGCCGTCGGCCATGGGCAGTTCGACAACCTTCCACTTGGGGTGCGACTCCCGCAGCACGGCCGCGACCGTGCGGCACGCTTCAGAAGCCGCAAGCGTGCCTTTGAACGAGTCGAGAGCAACAACGATTTTCATGGGGTAGGGGTTTAGGCTGTAGGGATTTAGGGGTTTAGGGGTTTAGGGGTTTAGGCTGTAGGGGTTTGGGATGAAGGCTTTGGGGCGCACGGTTAACACCGCAGGCCGAAGGCAGAAGCCGGTCTGCATCCGCTCAGCCGGCGGCCGGCGCCAAGGTGAACGCCGGCGGTCGAGATGCGGGAGCGCCTGCTCCTGCACGCCCCTCCTCTTCCTATTCCGAACCTTCAGCCCAAGGCGGACCTTGCCCGCAACCCAAGAGGTCAGAGGTCAGCCCAAGCGACGACCCTCTTTTCAGCGAGTACGACGCCTCACACATGTTGTTTTTCGTCGCAGTTCACGGGAATTAGGGCGCTACGCTTTTCCCGCGACTGACGCGCGGGAAAAGTGGCGCGCCGCGCCGCCGTTACGTGACTCAGTGACTCAGTGACTCAGTGACTCAGTGACGCGGTGACTCAGTGACCCGCGACACCCAACTAACACCAACATGTTGGTCGAAGCGTAGCGCCTTAGGCGCTAAACACCTGACAGCCTTCCTCACGACTGCGTGTCGCAGCACTTCTTGAACTTCTTGCCGCTGCCGCACGGACACGGGTCGTTGCGGCCGACTTTCGGCATCTGGCGTCGGATGGTGATGGCAGGCAGGGGCACCTCGTTGGCCCCCGCTTCGCCATCGGCGCCGCCGCCAGCCGTCGGAAGACCGCCAAACTGGCCGAGCTGGTCATGCACTTCCTGGCGCGGCATGGAGGCGAGCATGTGCTGAAATGCCGTCAACGTCGTCGCGGAACGGAACACGTTGCTGCAGATCTGGTCCTTGATCCGCATCATCAGGTCGGCGAACATGCCGTACGCTTCCTGCTTGTATTCGACCAACGGGTCGCGCTGGCCGTAGGCCCGCAACTGGACGCCGTGCCGCAGGTCGTCCATGGCGTAGAGGTGTTCCTGGTACAGGCTGTCGATGGCGTTGAGCATGACGTGGCGCTCAAGCCAGCGGATGGCGCTGGGATCCTCGGTCCGCTCTTTGAGCTGATAGGCCTGATCGATGCGGTCCACGATCGCCTTGCCCAGCGCTCCACTTTCCGCGTCCGCCGGGAAGTCCGACGGCTTGAACACGATCGGGAAGGTGCGGGTCAGCCAGTCACGTATCTCCGTGATGTCGAGCGGCTCGTTGCGCGCCCGCGCGTCCTGTTTCTCCTCGATCTTTTCCATGATCGCGGTGTGGATGAAGTCGAAAAGCATGGTCCGCGGTTCGTCGGTCGTCAGAATGTCGCGGCGCAGGCCGTAGACGACTTCGCGCTGCTTGTTCATGACGTCGTCATACTCGAGCGTCCGCTTGCGGATCGAGAAATGCTGCTGCTCGACTCGGCGCTGGGCGCGCTCGATGGACTTGTTCAGCAGCTTGTGCTCGAGTTCTTCGCCCTCCTGCAGGCCGAGTTTCTCCATGATGCTGGCCACACGGTCCGACCCGAATAGGCGCATCAGGTTGTCTTCCAGGGAGATGTAGAATCGAGATGACCCCGGGTCGCCCTGGCGCGCGCAGCGGCCGCGGAGCTGGCGGTCGATGCGGCGCGCGTCGTGGCGTTCGCTGCCGATCACGTGCAACCCGCCCTTGCCCACCACGGTCTCGCCCAGCTTGATGTCCGTGCCGCGGCCGGCCATGTTCGTGGCAATGGTCACTGCCGCGGCCTTGCCGGCCCGGGCCACGATTTCGGCCTCGGACTGGTGGTTCTTGGCGTTCAGGACGTTGTGCGCAATGTGGCGGCGCTGCAGCAGGCGGCTGAGCACCTCGGAGACCTCGACGGAGACCGTGCCGACCAGCACGGGCTGGCCGCGCTCGTAACAGTCCGCAATCTCCTCGATGATGGCGTTGTACTTCTCGCGCTTCGTCTTGTAAATGCGGTCGTTGAAATCGTGGCGCACGCAGGGCTTGTTGGTCGGGATGACGACCACGTCGAGCTTGTAGATCTGCTTGAACTCGTTCGCCTCGGTTTCCGCCGTGCCCGTCATGCCGGCCAGCTTCTGGTACATGCGGAAGTAGTTCTGGATCGTGACTGTCGCCAACGTCTGGGTCTCGCCCTCGATCTGGACGTCTTCCTTGGCCTCGAGGGCCTGGTGCAGGCCTTCGCTGAAGCGTCGGCCGGGCATCAGGCGCCCGGTGAACTCGTCGACGATGAGGACCTTGTTGTCCTGCACCACGTAGTGCACGTCCTTCTCGAACAGGCAGAAGGCGCGCAGGAGTTGCGAGATGTTGTGCAGCGTCTCGCTCTGCACGTCGAACTGCTCCTGGATCGTGCGCTTCTTCGCGGCCTTGTCCAGGTCCGACAGCGCGTCATCGGCGTCGATCTCGCTGAACAGGGTGGCCACATCCGGGATGACAAAGGCGTTCGGGTCGTCGGGACGGAGGTGCTGCCGGCCCTTGTCGGTCAGGTCCGACTCGCCGCCGCGCTCGTCCATCGAGAAGAACAGGTCCTGTTTGACTTGCTGGACCCAGCCGCGGCGCGAATCGCTGTGGAATTCGAGCTCCCGCTTCTCAACGCGTTTGCGGATGGCCGGGTCTTCGAGCAGGCGCATGAGCTGTTTCTGTTTCGGCATGCCCAGGCGCACCTGCGCCAACTTCAGAATCGCCGCGCTCTCCTCCTCTTCGGCGGCGCCGCCTTCCTTCTCCAGGACCTCCTTCGCCTCCTGCACCAGTCGGGCGCACAGCAGGGACTGGCGGCGAACCAGTTCGGCCACGCCGGGCTTGAGTTTGTCGTAGCGGTGGGTCGAGACCGCGGCCGGGCCGGAAATGATCAGCGGCGTGCGCGCCTCGTCGATCAGGATGCTGTCCACTTCGTCGATGATGGCGAAGTAGTAGTCGCGCTGCACCATGTGCTCCTTCGACATGGCCATGCCCATGTCGCGGAGGTAGTCGAAGCCGAACTCACTGTTGGTACCATAGGTGATGTCGCAGGCGTAATGCTCGCGCCGCTCCGTCGGACTCATGCTGTTCTGGATGCAGCCCACCGTCAGGCCGAGAAACTTGAAGACGGCGCCCATCCACTCCGAGTCGCGCATGGCCAGATAGTCGTTGACCGTGACGAGCTGGCAGTTGCGGCCGCTCAGGGCGTTGAGGTACAGCGGCATGGTGGCCACCAGGGTCTTGCCTTCGCCGGTGGCCATTTCCGTGATGCCGCAGCGGTGCAGGACGATGCCGCCCATCACCTGCACGTCGAACGGGACCATGTCCCAGACCAGCTTGTGGCCCGTGACTTCGATTTCGCGCCCGACCATCCGGCGACAGGCGTTCTTCACCGCCGCGAAGGCCTCGAACATGATGTCGTCAAGGGTCGCGCCGCTGGCAAGGCGCTGCTTGAACTCCTGCGTCTTGGCGCGCAGTTCATCGTCGGTGAGCTTCTGGTACTGCTCCTCGAACGCGGTGACCTGGTGCACCAGCGGCCACAGCTTCTTTATCAGCCGGGCGTTCCGGCTGCCGAAGACTTTCTTGAATATGTACTCCAGAATCATAATGACTCTCTTGTGCGTCGGACGCGATCAACTGCGTCATGCGGTGCCGAGGGCCGGGTGTCGAGGGGCTTCACTGAACACGCACCACTGACCACTGAACACCGGGCACTGAACACCTGTATTCCTGTCCCGCGGCTTCCGCCCGCCTCGCTCACTTGGAACCCGGCTTATCGATCGGGCGGCCCTGCTTACAGAACGGGCACACGTCCGGCGCATACGTGGTTAGCCGTAGTTTCACCAGGCTCTGCACCGGTACACCGAAGGTGGGCGGCGCCTCGCTGCGGTCCACCAGCACGGCCACGCCCAGGACCTCGGCCCCGGCGGCGCGCACCAAGTCGATGGTCTGCTGCACCCGCCCGCCCTTGGTGATCACGTCCTCGGCCACCAAAACTCGCTCCCCCGGCCGCAGTTGAAATCCTCGCCTCAGAAGCAGGTTCGACTGGTCGTCCTTCTCGGCGAAAATGGCGCGCACGCCCAAGTGCCGGGCCACTTCCTGCCCGACGACAATGCCGCCGATGGCCGGGGAGATGACCGTTTCGACCTGCGCCTGCCGGAACCGCGCCGCCAATTCACCGCACAGCTCAGCGGCGACCGTCGCCTGCTGCAGCACCAACGCCGCTTGGAAATACCGGTCGCTGTGAAGACCGCTGCGGAGCAGGAAATGCCCTTCCAGCAGGGCCCCTGTCTGCAGCAGACGCGCCATGATGTCCGCTTCCTGCATGTCTGCCTCTCCATGAACCGAAAATCAGTTGCTGTCTGGCCGCGTATCACTGCCGCCATCTACCCAACCGCTCATCGACGGGGGCGACTCCATCGCTCCCTGCGATTCGGCTGCGGTCCAAGGGCGCCACGACCCTGCCCACCTTGACGCTCCCGCCAGTGCGGTCCATCTTAATGACCACAACGCCAAAGTTAAAGTTCCCTCTGCAGGTCTGGCTGTGGTATTGTGGCTGCCGTCATCGGCGCAGAGAGCTTAACAACATAGTTCGTAAGTGGGGCAAATCCACAGTCCAGGCGAAATCCATGCGTAATGCGTCAGTGGCGGGTGGAGATAGGGTCGAAGGTTGACCGGGGCTGGCGTCTAACGTGGTCGGAGCGGCTCGCTCCGACACCCGCGGGACCGAGCAGGTCCCGCCACTTTGGGCAGCCACCCCCAACCCTCCGCCCGCGACTGACGCATTACAGATCGTGCGGGAGTCCGCTTGCTGGCGCGTGCCATGGCGGGTATAGTGGACGCGTTGGGCCAAGAACTGAGTGAAGGGGACACTCGAATGCACTCTCCGTCTCTCCGTCTCTCCGTCTCTCCAGGACACCGTAGTTCAGCGCTCGCGTCGCTCCTGATCATGAGCGCGTGCATCCTCCTGCCCTGGGCCGACGCCCGCGCCGAAGACCCGACGCCTTCCGCGACGGTCACGTCCGATTGCGGCGGTGGCGGTGGCGGGGAAGTCTGCGTCGAAGACCCGGACTGTGGCGATCCGCTGCCCGACCAGGAGCAGACGCGGAATTCCTGGGGCCCCAGTCCTGCGATCGATCTCGGCACCCCGCCGTGCGCGCCCACCGGACCCACGCTCGTTTGCGTCGGGAGCACCGGGCATTCCTACTCGATCTCGGGGCACAGCGACCTCGACACGTATACGCCCCAGAAGCGGACGCGCAGTGGTTCGTACGATGGCGACTGCGTCTGGCACTGGGGCGCCTGGAGCGGCTGGGCGAACGACGGCTCGCCGCAACAGGCCGGGGACTCGACGGACGTCACCGCCTGGCACACGACCGGGGGCAGCATCACCAGCGCCGGGGTTCTGACCGCGCCCACGGCGCCGGGCACGATCTCGATCACCGCCACGATCGACGACGCGCCAGCGTCCGT
>MHBL01000209.1 GCA_001803235.1 Lentisphaerae bacterium RIFOXYA12_64_32 | reverse complement strand
TATCAGAGCACGCACGACTTCCGTGTGCCCACCATAGACGGCGGCATGGAGTGCTGTCCACCAGTGCCTTCATCCGCTCCGCGTCCGTGAAAAGCCCATTGTCGATCACGGCCCGCGCAAAGATCTCCAGTTCCGGGTACTCCCCATCTTGCTCGAAGAGCTGCACGACCTCATGGCACTGCTCAGCGGTCAGCAGCCCCTCGCTGATCAGGTCGTAGCAGAGCCATTCGACCTGGTTGTCCATGCGGATCTCGTCGTCCATGCGGGCTTCCCCCACGCACAACCGTCATGCGATCTTTCGCTCGCGACGTACACCGAGTGCACACTGGGAATGTAGAGGCGCAATTCCACTGCGGCCATTACAATTCTCATCAGGTTCTGTAGGCCCCTGTACCGGGGTCATGCCCGGCAAGCACGGCGGGAACTCGGCCCCGACCTACCCCTTGCATGCCGCCCCCGACAGTGCTATAGGTGTGAAAAGGAAGGGATTGAGGCGGTCCCCGTGGAAACGCGCCACCCGCGCCCAAAGCCGCGTGTCACGCCGCCCAACCCCGGCGTCGCCTTGGAGGTACGGCTGTCGTCGACGATGAAATGTGCGGAAATTCAGCACTTTTGCGCATAGCAGGCGAAAAGCACCCGTTATCCAGACACGATCGAGCACGGAGCGGGGTCAGTCGGGCTGACGGGCCATGGGATTCTGCCGGGCTTTCCCCGGAAAGCGGATTTGTGGGTAGTGATATTGTTAGGCCGTGACCGAATCTATACACACCCGTAAGGGAGTTTTCCACAATGGACATCCCACGGATATTCAACATCACTGAGAGTGCTCACCGCATCCACAACCCGATCACGCCCGAAAAACTCGCCACTCTCGGCGCGGCGCTGCGTCTGGAATCGAGAGCCCGAGTGCTCGACCTCGGCAGCGGTTCGGGGGAGATGCTGTGCACTTGGGCACGCGATCACGGCATCATCGGCACCGGCATCGACATGAGCCAGTTGTTCACCGAGCAAGCCAAACTCCGTGCTGAAGAACTCGGCGTCGCCGATCAAGTCAAGTTCATCCATGGCGATGCTGCGGGCTACGTCTCTGACGAGAAGGTCGGTGTGGCAGCCTGTGTCGGTGCCACTTGGATCGCCGGAGGAGTCGTCGGCACTATCGAGCTTCTGGCGCGGAGCCTGCGCACCGGAGGGATCATCCTCATCGGCGAGCCCTACTGGCGGCAGTTACCGCCGACGGAAGATGTTGCCAGGGGGTGTCTTGCCAACTCAATCGCCGACTTTCTCATGCTTCCAGAACTAATCGCGTCTTTCGGCCACCTTGGCTACGACGTCGTTGAAATGGTTCTGGCTGACCAAGACGCTTGGGACAGATACGAGGCGGCCAAATGGCTCACCATGCGCCGATGGCTTGAAGCCAATCCCGACGACGAGTTCGCAAAAGATGTTCGAGCCAAACTAACCTCGGAACCCGAGCGCTACGCCGCTTACACGCGTGAATACCTGGGCTGGGGCGTGTTCGCGCTGATGACGCGGTGGTGATCCGGGCCTCAGATAGTGTCATCGATGTACAGCAGCTTCAAGATCGGCTCCCCCGTCGTCCATGCCGCGTCCCACTCATCCGCTGGCGCTTCGAACATGACCAGATACAACGTTCCGGTCTTGTCGTTCGCGATGAGCAGGTTGTGAACGGTGCGGGAACCGGACTTGTCGGTCTTGATGTAGACGAAGCCAACCGACTGAAATGGCCCCATGGCCTTGTCCCATTCGCTCGTGAACTTCTCGGTCTTCCGTGCCGATTCCCGGAAGATCTGAGCATATCGGTATGGCGTCACGGACTTCTTCCTCGGGATGTCCGTGATGACGTTGACGGTCAGGCCCGTGGTAAACTGCTTCCCCTCTCCGGCTGGTTCCTTGGTGATGAAGTAACCTTGGGTGTCTCCCTTCTTGCTCTTCAGAAAATTCCATCCATCCGGGCGAAGGAACGCGCCCTTGATCTCCTCGCAACGCTCCCAGGAGTATCCCTTCGGAGGGGGTGGAAGCTGCAACTCCTCTGCATGGACGGAGAAGCCGAGTAGAATGGTACCCAAGACGGTCAATGATGCGAATCTGTTCATACCGGTCACGTTCCCTTCCCATGGCCATCACAGTCGCAGGCATCACGATTCCGGTTCGGAACTCTTCGTCTCAAGTCGCAACTTCAGCCATAGTGCCCTGATGATGGCTTGAGACGCGCCACTCTCGTGGCAGACCCCGGCATCCTTCAGAAGCGGCTCGTTGTGCCAGACCGGAAGATCGTTGCGAATGTACGCGCCAAGACCGAGATCAAGCTGGACCAAGTCGTCTTCGTCCATTCCGGCCAGTTTCTTCAGGTCATCGTCCGGCAGCACGGATTCGAGCCAGGTCACCGCTTCGGCTACGGTCTTCGCCTTGGGTTGCTTCATGGTCTGCTACTGCTCCTTGCCCTCATACGGCTCCGAGTGCCCCTGGTGCTCCTGCCAGTTCACGCCTCTTCGTCCCGCGCCGTCTCAGCACCCACGATGTTGCACGTCTTCGTCTTGAGATCGTAGGTGATGACCACCTTGCCCTGTTCGAGTTGACGCTTGACCTGCGCCATCTTGGCTTCGGCGTCAGTCAGCTCGGTCCCGTCCCTGGTCACGAACTCCTCGATGACGCCACGAAGGGCTTCAGCGCTGAGTTTCTGGTACGGGATGAGCACAGGGTGCATGACCTCCGACAACAGTGGAAGAGGGACCGTCCGACGTAAGATAACCGGCGGAACGGGATTGGCTATGGCGGGAACTGGCCCATGCTACCGTCACAAAGTCGACCAGAAAACGCGAGTTTGGAGTCGTGGGGTACCATGAAACTGCGGCCCCAGAGCCCGCGAGGACGCGGGCGCTCCAGTTTGGATGCGTACCGACTTGGGGCGCCCGCAGCTCGCCCGCTCCAGCCATTCGAGCGAAGGCGGGGCGTCGCGCCGCTCTGCCCTCGGCTGGTATGTCACGCCCGTTCAGGGCTGAGACGGCGGTCGGGCGCGCCGTCACTTCGCGCCGGCAGCGGTGCGCAGCCGGGCGTCCGTCTCCTTGAGCCTGAACCGCACGGACACGACCGAGTGTTTGTTCGCATCCGGCCGGTACTTGATGTAGGTGGTGGCGACCAGCGTGCCGTCGGGGAGCACTTCCACGCCCGGGTAACCGCAGTCGCCGGCGGCGTTGCTGTGCAACAACTTGATGCGGTACTGGCCGGGCCGCGCGTTGACCGCGTCGTCGTAGGTGCCGACCCAGGCGACGAAATGGCCGCGTGTCGGGCTGGCCGGCGCCTGGTCGCGGAAGGCAACCACGAGTCGTCCGTCGGGCGCGTACGCGGGCATGTGCCGGTCGCCGGTCAAGCCCCAGCACGTATCCACGGGCGTCGACCACGTCTGCCCCTCGTCGTTGGTCACCATCATCAGCGAATTGCCCTGGTGCTTGTTGTCGCGCAGGAGACAGAGAATCTGGTTCCCGTCGGGCGAGCGGACCAGCGCCGGTTCGCAGGGGTCGCGCCCCGCGACTTCGGCGACGACACGCGGTTCCTGCCAGGTCAGGCCGCCGTCGTCGGACAACGACTGCAGCACGAGCAGCGGTGAACGATCCTTCCCCTCCGGCCCCTTGTGGAACAGTCCCAGGTGACGACCGTCGTTGAGCCGGATAATGCCGCAGAACGCCATCACGCACCTGAACCCGAGGTCAACCGGCGCGCCCCACGTCGCGCCATCATCCTCGCTGACGATCTGGCGCATGGTCTTTGGTCCGCCGGCGAAGATCAGCAGCCGCGCTTTGCCCTGTCGGTCCGTGAGCCGGTAGATGCTCGGGCAGTTGCTGGTCTTGTCCCAGCCGGGTGGGACCGGCAGCAGTTCGGACCACGTCAGCCCGCCGTCTAGGCTCTTCTTCATCGGCCCGCACGCGCCGCCGTGACCAATCGTCCACACGGCCCACATCGTCTTGCCGTCCGGCATCAGGCATGTGGTCGGATGCCCCTGGTAGATTTCCGGTGTGCCTGCGGCAATGACCACCTGCCGCGACGGCTCCTGCGAAAGGTCGACGACCGGAAGCATTGCCGGGGTCAGTTTCTGTGCATCCTGCATCTTGGTCTCCTTCGTTCTCATCTCATTCCTCTGCTGCCCGGCTTCGGGCGCAACGTCCGCTGCCGGCACCGGAGCGCCGACACCGAGTCCGATGGCCAGGACGACAGTCATGCCGAGTCCGGATTCGTTCCTGCATGCCATGCCGCGTGGCCCTCCTGATCACCGAACCCCAGACCGTACGCGCGGCAGGTCGTCGAAGTACGGGCTGAGGTGCTGCCGCATCAGCCGCCGGTATTCCTCGACGTCGCCCTGCCTCAGGGCCTCGATCAGATGACGATGGTTCGGACGCTTCGGCGTGGCGAAGCGGTCCGGGGCGAAGTGCCGCCCCCTGGCATCGCGGAAGAACGGCTGCAGCAGTTCTTGGAAGCAGACCAGCAGCGTGTTGCCTGTCGCCGCGTAGATCGCGCTGTGAAAAGCAATCTCGCACTGCTGGTTGAGCCTGAGGTCCCCGGGCACCGCCTCCTCGCGCCGTACAATCCGCTCCAAGTCACGGATCAGAAACTCTTGCCGGCGCAGAAACAGCAGGTCCACCAAGCCAAGTTCCAGCACCAGGCGCAGTTCGAACAGGTCCTGCGAGTCCGGCACCAGTTGCGGGTGAATCATGCGCCTGAGCACCGCCGGAATATCGGCGCCGGCCAGGACCATGCCGCGACGCCGACGCGACTCCACGATGCCAAGCATCCGCAACCGGCTGAGCGCCTCACGGACCACGTTGCGGCTGACCTTGAGCTGGGCCGCCAGTTCGGTCTCCTTCGGCAACGCATCCCCCGGACGGAATCTCTGCTTGCGAATGAACTGCCGCAGCCGCGCCTCCACGGTGTCGGCCAACGTGCTCTGCCGGATCGGAGCGATCATCGCCGCACAGCCTCCTTATTATGCCCTTATGTAGTACATATTACCACGGTTTCCGGCGCTTGTCAAGGTAATGCGTCAGCCGGGGGTCAACCGTGCCCCTCCCTCGCGGCGTCGGACGTTCTTACACCTTTTTCGTGCGTTTGTACACTCCCGCCGGCATTCCCTTCCGGACGTTTCCCGGCTACGGTGACCGAGTGGGTTCGCGGTTCCTCGTCTCCGGCGAGACACCCATGCCGGAGACGTGCACCGGGACCGTGCGGCAAGGAGGCTGATGTCATGCGGATGCTTCTGCTGGCGCTGGGCATCGCCGCGTGCCTCGGGGTCGTCCTGTTCTTGTGGTCCGTGGCGAAGTGGCAGCGGCGGTTCCGGTGCTCGCATTGCCTGGACGGCGAGAACTTCGCACAGTTGCCGGAGGTGGGCGTGCACGGCACGGCGTTGTGTGTCCGCTGCCCGACCTGCAAGCGCTACTTTGTCAACGATGCGACATCCAAGATCATCGAGGTCATCGACGAAACCCAGGCTCTGACGGACTACACGTCGGCGCGCACCTCGAAATCGGGCAGTGTCAGCTTCGCCAAGAAAGAAGAATGACGAACGGCTAATTGCCATCGCCATCGTCGTCGCAATCGATCCTCGATCCCGCGTGCGTCACGTTGCAGGTTATCGAGAAGCGATTGCGACGACGATTGCGAGGAGCGATTCGGGCAGAAGGAGGGGTGCTGATGCATGCGATCGGACGGACTGGCAGGCTGGGATTCTGCGTCTCCCGCAGTCTCACCATTCTGGTCTTGCTGTGTCTTGGGGCCCGCAGCGCACCGGAGACCGCCCTGCCCGCAGGCCTGGCCGATCCCTCCTTCGAGACCGAACCCGGCGCCACGCCGTCCGAATGGGTCCTGTCACTGGAGAGCGGCGCCGAAGGCGCCGTGTCCTGGGCCACTGAGGCCCACACCGGTCGCCGCGCCCTGCGCATCGAGAAGACCAACGGTCTCGGCTACATCATGTTGTCCACGGCCCGTCCGCTCCCGGCCAAGCCCGGCGTGGAGTACGAGTCGGCTCTGTATTACCGCCTGCAGCAGAGCGGGTTCAGCAGCCGCGTGTACTTCTGCAATATGGACATCGGCGCGGACGGCAAGGAGTTGTTCCCGGTCCACTACTCACCCGACTACGTGCGGATTCCCAGCTTTGCCAAGGGCGACGAATGGCAGCGGCACGGGTGCAAGTGGACCGTCGACTCGCGCGCGGCTGCGACCCGTCTGCGTTTCCTACTCCTGGGTGATCCCGGCAGTCTGGTCATCGACGACGTCGAGTTTGTCGAAGCCCCGAAGCCCGTGGTACACCCAGGCCAGTCGGACTCGGGCGAGAAGCCGTTCGACGAAGCTGCCGCTCGCGCGATCCTGGCGAGCCGGCAACCCCTGCCCGCCCGGGTCGAGACGCAGGACAACCGCCCTGTCTTCGTTGTCGGCGACAGGATTCGGACCACACTGGTGCACCAGGCCGCGTACGGCAGCGCGGCGGCCTCGCGCTACGGCGGATTCGGCCGCAGCGGCGTCCACCTGCACACCGTGACGGTGCAGATGGGCCCGCTCTCCGAAAAGCGCGGCGTGGCCTGGAAGTACCCGAACGGGTTCGATTTCAAGGACCTGGAGCAGGACATCCTGCGCGTCGTGGGCGCAGACCCCGACGGATGGGTGATCCTCCAGACCCGGTGCGACCTGCCGCGGCAGTGGGGCATCGACCACCCGGACGACATCTGGGCCGAGGAGAGCGGGCAGAAGAGCATTGTCCCCAAAGGCGACTGCCATCCCTGCAAGATCGGAACGACGCTGGCCGAGGGCGATTACTTCGTGGGTTCGTACGGATCGCCGGCGTACCGTCAGGACATGAGCAACGCCGTGGCGGAGTTGGGCAAGTTCGTGCGCACCAGCGACGTCGGCAAAGTGGTCGTCGGGTTCATCATCGGCGGCGGCAACGACGGGCAGTTCTTCGACTGGAGCCCGAACTGGCAGGCGCACCTGGACCAGTCGCCCGGGCACCGGCGCGGGTTCCAGGAATGGCTGCGTGAGGTGTACGGCAACGATGTCGCGGCGCTGCGTCAGGCCTGGGGCGATCCGGCGGTGACCTTCGAGACCGCGACCGTCCCGGCCGAAAAGGAGCGCACCGTCGACGCGCCGTTCCTGCAGACCACCGGCCCGCAGCGGCGCGTCGCCGACGCCAACCGTTTTTCGAGCCTCGCACCCGTGCGCCTGGCCAAGGCACTCGCCACGACGATGAAGGAAACCATCGGGCGCCCGGTCTTCTCCATGATCTACTACCCCGATGCCATCCATGACGGGGGCAGCAACCGGTACGCCCTCACCGAACTGCTGGCGGAACCGGGCCGGTTCGACTCGGTGGTCGCGGTGCAGGAGTATGGCCAATGGCGCCAACTCGGCGGCACGGGCTGCACCAACGCGAGTTGGGGCGTGCACCGGCTGCGCGGCACGGCGCAGTTGTGCGAGATCGACTACCGGACTTTCCGCTGCTACGCCGGTGGCGACTGGGGCATGGACACGCTGGGCGCACCGGACACCGCGGAAGGCTTCCGCGCCCAGATCCGGCGCGACCTCGGCGCCACGGCCACACGCGGCATGGGCGCCTGGTACTACGACATGGGCGGCGGCTGGTACGACGACCCGACACTGTGGTCCGTCGTCGAGGAATCGAACCGCATCCTGGCCTGGACGAGCCGGAACGATGCGCCGTCACCGGTCGCGCAACTCGCCGTGTTCGTGGACGAGGCGGCCGGGTGGCGCGTGAGCCGCGGGGCGGTCGACGTAATCTGGAACGCCGTGCCGCCGCAGCGCCTGGCGTTGAACCTCTCGGGCGTGCCCTACGACGTCTACTACCTCGACGACATCCGCAACCCGCGCCTGCCCGACTACAAAGCTTACATCTTCCTCTCGGCGTTCACGCTCAACCGCGAACAGATGACGGCAATCAAGAGCCGCTGCCGTCAACCGGACGCGATTCTCGCGTTTCCCGGCACGCCCGGGCTGGGTTCCGCGGACTTCGCCGACGTGCCCGCGCTGGTCCAGGAACTGACGGACATCCGCTGCGAGTGGCTGCCCGAAGGCAGCTCGACCGCCTGCATCCCCCTGCCCGGCTGCACCGACCCGATCGCCGAAGGGTTGACCGGCGCCTTCGTCCACGAAGGCAGAGCGGGCAAGTACACGCTCGTCCCGGCTGACCCGACCGCGACGGCATTCGGCACGTTCGTGGCGCAGAACAGGACGTCGCACGCCATCAAGCGGACACCGCAGGCGACCACTCTGCAATTCGTCGGCGGTTTGACACCGCAGCTCGTGCACAACATCGCCACCGAGGCCGGCATCCGAACGCTAGGCACGCCCGGGCAGGTCATCTACGTCGGGTCCGGTGTCGCCGTGTGTCATCGCATCCGCCCCGGCCCGGCAACGGTCACGTTCGAACACCCGGTCGACCTGATCGACCTGGACGGCAAGACCGTCCTGGCGCGGCACGTCACCGAGTGGAACCCGGACTGCGCCATGCTCGACACGGCCGTGGTCTTCTACCGCCCGGCGCACGGCCTGTTCCGCAGGTTGTTCGGAGGACGGTGAGGTGTGGGAATGTGGCCAAGGTTCTCGACCACATCAGCATATGGAGCGCGGTGGCAAGTCCGCCACGGGCGGCGCGACACCGCTTTGGCTGAGGCCCATTGCCCGCGCGACGTACCCCAGCCAAAGCGGCGTCGCCGTCCTGCTGCACAGCAGGACTCTGCCGCCGCACTCCATAGGCCGTTGCCGGTGGCCACGATCCGCTGCGAGCCGTCTGGGCGGGCACGCTCCACCTGACAGGCACAGTGCACGATAGCGATCACACAAGGAGGAACCCTTTCATGTTCAACCATCCGTGGCGGCGCGGCGCAGCGACAACGCTCGGGGTTCTCGTGCTGGCGCTGGCGTGCAGTGCAGTCCGCACGCGTGCGGCGGACGCTGCCGGCACGATTCCGATCCCGAACGCGGACCTGGAGGAAGGCGACGCCAGTCCGGCGCAGTGGAATGCCAGCCAGCAGGACGACGGCACCGGGACCTGGGCCTGGGACACGGAGAACGCGCACAGCGGCAAGCGCGCGTTCCGGCTCCGCAAGGACAACGCGGAGGGCTACAGCGAGCTGACCTCGCCGTGTTCGTCAGCGAGGAGAGCGACCACGCACTCTATTTCAACGTGGCCGGCAACGTCCGCTACCAACACGCGTCGTCGACCTGACCACGGGCATTGAAATCTCACCAAGAACCGATACACTCCTGATCAAGATGGGCTTGGGCGAGACCCGCTGGTTCCGGTTGCTCCCCGAGTGAGGCGCCGCGTGCGGGACAAGTCAGACGGCCGCGCATCGAATTGTCGGCGCGCGGCACACTGCGCGGATAGTGGCCGGGCCGCCTTGCTGTCGTCGTGCACGGTGACAGCCCCTGGAAACCCCGGAAACGGCAAGGCTGGAGCCATGCCCTACTTCCGTTTGCGGCCCACCAGGCCTATTGCACAGGTCGAAAGAGGATTGACTTCAGAGGAGGTCGAACATGAGCGACACCAAGGTGCCTACGGTCCAGGACGCGGACACGCTGCTGCGCGAGTTCACAAAGGATGAGCGGCTGATCTACCACGCCTACGCCGTGGCCGGCGTGCTGCGCTACATGGCGCGCAAGGCCGGCGAGGACGAGACCCGGTGGTTCGTCATCGGGCTGATCCATGACCTGGACTGGGAGATGTTCCCCGCCGAGCACTGCCGCAAGACGCGCGAGCTGCTCACGGCGCGCGGGTGGCCGGAGGAGTACATCCGCGCCGCCGTGTCGCACGGCTGGGGCATCTGCTCGGACGTCGAGCCGTTGTCGCGCATGGAGAAGATGCTCTACGCCCTGGACGAACTCACCGGCCTGGTGGCGGCAACCGCACTGGTGCGGCCGTCGAGAAGCGTGCTTGAGGTCGAGACCAAGTCGGTGCTGAAGAAGTGGAAGACCAAGGGGTTTGCCGCCGGCGCCAATCGTGATCTGATCCAGAAGGGCGCGGACATGCTCGGCATCCCGCTCGAAGCACTGATCACCGACTGCATCGCCGGCATGCGCGAGGTCGCCGACCAGATCGGCCTGCGCGGCAACCCCGGCGCGGCGTGAGGAGAATGTGGGGGCTTCCCGCCCCCACACCCCTGGCCAAGGGGCGTCATTGACTCCCCTTGGAACCCCTCGATGTGAGCGTCGGAAACCGGCAGAGTTCGGCGAGAGCAACGGGGGCTTGAGCCGCCAACGGTTGCCTCCATGCGACCCGTTTCGCCCTCTGCCGGTTTCCGACGCGGTCCAGTCCGCCGCCTGTGGGCTTGCGAGCCCGCAGGCGGCGGAATCAGAGATGCGCGGGCACAGTGCCTTGCAACGCAGGCAGAGCGCCGTGTGTTGTGGTGACGATTTCCGCAGTCCGGGCCCGCCACCCCACAGCCTTGGGCGCGACCCGTGAGAGGAGGGGCTGTCCATGACGCCAATCAACGTTTCATCTCTCGCCGTGGCGTCCTTGTGCGCGGGGCTGGCGGCAACGACGGCGCCCTTCAGTCGGCGGCCAATTCGTCGAGCCTTACCCGAAGCACCTCGACCGCCTCTTTTTGCCGGGAGACGATGGCATAGAGCCAGCCGTCGTGGATGACGGAGTGCGGGTAACCGTACTCACCGCCCTTGTAGCGCCCTTGGTGCTTCATCTTGTAATGGGTTTCGCCCAGCGCGTAGTGCCGGTCGAACGACAGCCCATCGGCGGAGGTCGACAGGACGAGCGGGAACCGCGATCCCCACAACGGGCAGCAGATGCAGTAGAAACGCCCGTCGCGGAGCCGGCCGCAGTGGAACTTGGTGTCGATGCTGCTGAAGGTCGTGGGTTCGGGGTCGGACCAGGTCGCGCCGTTGTCGCGGCTGTGCGTGACCCACATCAGCCAGCCGCAGTCCTTGCCCGTGGCCCGCAGCAGCATGTGCAGCACCCCGTCGTCCGTCTGGTAGAATGAACCTTCACACAGCCGCTTCGCCCATTTCCGGCGCGCGCCGACGTCCCAGAACGTCTTCGGATTGTCGGCAAACTCGTGCATGTCATCAGGGTAGATGCCGGTCATCGACCAGCCGGTCAACCCGGCCGGATCGTCGGTGTAGGGGAAGGCCGTATTGCCGGCAATGATCAGGCGTCCGCTTGCGGTCCGGTGTGGGCCGTGGTTCGGGCAGATGGGCACGCCGAGGTCCTGCACCGGCGTCCACGTCGCGCCGTCCGTCGTGGTCACGGCGAGCAGGCGCGTGCCTTCCTTGGCCACGCCGTAGTCGGCAACATACCCGACCAGTGTGCCGCTGTGCTGATGAAACCCGGCGGCGGTCAGCACGCGTTCCTTGCCCGCCGCATCCTTCAACGTATCCACCAGCGGCTGCGGTGTTGACCAGGCGGCGAAATCCGCGGCCTTCGCGTACAGCACACGCTGCCCGGCAGCGTCCTCGTCCTGGCGCCCGTTCGACCACATGGCAAACAGTTGTCCCTTGAAAACCGTGATGTGCGGGTGGTGCGAGTAGTGCCCCTGCCCCGCTGCCGGCTCGTAGATCATGCGGCTCTCGACCGGCGGACGCCGCAGGGGTTCCAGTGCCACCGGCTTGCCGTCCTGCCACTGCGCGTGATTGGTGATCGCCCCGGCGGGTGCGACCGTCTCCACACCACCGTCCGCAATCGCCGAACCGCTCAACAGGATCACCGTTGCCCCGATCATGGTCCACCTCGTGTTACGGTCTGTTCTTGAAACCATCGCCATTCCTCCGGAACGTCGGGCACGTCAGCCCTGTCCGACCTGTCCGGCGCGTCAGACGATCCGCCTCTGATACTCAGCCAGCCGGTGGAAGGTGATCCGGTTCGAGTCGTGGAAGTTGTGCGGTTGGTCGTAGCCCGTACGCACCAGGTAGAGAATATCGTCGCCGTCGAACTGCCAGTCCACGTACTGGAACCCGGTGTTCTGTCGCGAGTCCTTCTCGGAAAGCCCGAGGTCGTCCGTCAGCAACGTGTGCACCACGCGCCAGTGGATGAGGTCCGACGAGACGGACAGCGACAGCACGTTGCGCGCCCAGTACTTCGGGTCCGCCGGCGTCGCGTTCACCAGGCTCAGGTACAGCCCGGTCCGCGGGTCGCGACGGATGCTGAACTTCGAGTGATGCCCCGCGAAGTCGATGAAGCCCGTGGCCGGGTCGAACCGGACCTCACGCCCATCGGAACTCAACGTGACCAACGCCGCCTTGCCCGGCAGCCACGAGTGCAGCCGCAGGATGTTGCGGAGTTCGCCCTGCGGCGTCTCAACGATATTGCCCTCGAGCCAGCCCCACTCCTTGCTCGGCTTGACGCCCGCCGGGATCCACGCCGGGTCAAATGCCAGCTTGTTGCTCATCGTCCAGCTCGACGCCTTGAGCAGGTCCGCGTTCTCAGGCGCGGAGACCACCGCAGATCTGAACCCCGAGCCCCACACGCACGGATCGCAATCCTCGAACGCGCGCCAAACCCGGCCGTGCGTCACCAGCACCGGCACCGGCGCGCAGTGGTAGTTCGGCGCCGTGTGGTAGATGCCGCCGCGGAACAGCAGGCCGCTGTTCTCGTCCTTCGGGTGCGTCCACGTGTAACCGCCGTCCATGCTGCGGCGGATGACGATCGACCCGTACTGCTGCGACGTACCGAGGTGATACGCCGCGCCGCCGTGCACGAACAGCGAACCCCAGTAGGCGTTCGCAATGTGCGTGACGTTCCGCCACGTGCGCCCGTCGTCATCGGAACGGTAGACACTCGACAGGTGCTCCTCGTCCTCGTGGTTGCGCGGGCAGCCGGGGCCGAAGTAGTCATGTGACGCGAGCAGCGCCCCGTCCGGCAGCCGGACGATGGCCGGACTGCCGAGGTAGGTCTGGGTGCGCGGATCCTGGAACCGGAGTTCGGTGAAGGTCATGGGGGAGTCCTGGGGTTCAGGGTTCAGGGGGAGTTCAATGCTACTTACTCACATTTTGCATTTCAGATTTTTGATTGCTGATTTGCCGGCCGATGCACACTCGCTCTCTGTCCTCCCTGCGGAGAAGGAGTCTGGTCGTGATGCGTCAGTGGCGGGTGGAACGACTGCGTGCTGGGCCATGCGTGAGACCCCCGTGGCCTTGTGCCACGGGTGAATCGGGTTCGCCCGCCAAACGTGCGCGCCCCCCCTCTCTTCCCTTATAGTCCCCCCAAACTTATTAATCAGGGCGCGGTGGAGGCCAAC
>MHBL01000208.1 GCA_001803235.1 Lentisphaerae bacterium RIFOXYA12_64_32 | reverse complement strand
ACTGGGGGCAGGCGCAGTGTGGTGGTATCTGCCTTGGTGAGCACGTTTTGGCGGTTCGCGCGGCGCGCCTGCGAGCTGGCCGCGGACGCCAAGGTCTGCGAGCCGGTGCGGGTGACGGCACTGCAGGTCTGTGCCGGACTCGGGCACCAACCCGCACTGACTCTGGCGCGCGAGATCGTGAACGGCAACAACGGCGCCTGCCTGAGGATGTCCGCCGTGGCGGCCATCGGCACACTTGGCGACGCGTCCGACCTGCCGTGCCTTGAGCAACTGAGCCAGAGCCCCGACGTCCGCCTCCGCAATGCGGCGACGTCTGCCCGGCAACGGCTCCGGGGCGCTGCCCCGGTCCCCGCCCGTCTTCGTCCGGGCACTTCGCCGTGGCAAGCCGGGGGGCGTCGTTGACTGCCCTCGTGCCCTCCTCGTGCATTGGGAAACGGCGCGCGACGGGGTCCCGTCCCGTGCCGCTTTCCGATGCGCTGGCCGACCGGCGTTCATCGCGCCGAGGCGAAGACCGCAGCATGCGGGGCCGTTGCCGCGCCCCGTCCCCTGGGCAGGCTCGTAGTCCCGCCTTGAGGCGGTCCGGATTGGGCCCTGACCTGGGACGGAGAGAACCGGCTCGTTTGCGCCGAGCAGATCAGATCGTTGGCGCGCCCGCGTCCTCGCGGGCTCTGGTCTTCATCTGCGACTGTCTGTCCCGCGGGAGGACGCAGGCCACTCTGTCGTTCACCTGGCCGTCCACTTCGTTGTCCACTCTGTCGGGATTCCGGGGCTGACATTTCGGTCGTTGCCTGACGGGGGTCAGTGCCCGGTGGGGGGGGCGGGATGGGGCTCGGGGGGTGCGGTGCGGGCGAGTTCGTGGAACGCCGGGTTGCGGCGGTACGCCAGCCAGAACAGCGCGGTGGCGAACAGGGCGCCGAGCACGTCGGCGAGCATGTCCTTCTGCGCGTCCCACACGTCGCCCTGTGAACCGAGCACGGCGGTTCCGGCCGAGGCCTCGGCGTGCACGGCATACCACCACTCGAAAATCTCGTACGCGCAGGCTAGGGTTGCGATCACGAAAATGGGGAACAGGAACAGAATGACCTTGGAGTTGACGAGGCGCTTGACCAGGAGCAGTTCGGCGATCCCGAAGGCATAGAACCCGACACTGAAGTGCGCCACGCGGTCGTAGTGGTTCCGGTGAAAGCCGAAGGTGCGGGTGACGACATCGAACGGCACGCGTTCAAATGTGTAGTGGCCGCCGACCGTGTGCAGGTACACCAGGCAGGCCATCAGCACGTAGGCGAATGGCGAGGACCGGTGCCAGCGGTACAGCACGACGAGTACTGTCACCAGCAGCAGGATTGGGATATTCTCCGCCCACCACACCGCACGGTCGTACGGCGCGATGCCCAGGACGGCGAACAGCGCGATGTAACCGGCGAACAGGATCTTGGGTGTGAGGCTCACGCTGTCGGCCCCGTTGTTGAGACCAAGCCTGCTGGCGGAAACCGCTCTCGCAGGGTTACACGGTCATGGGAGCAATATGCTGCTGTCTTCTGGCCTGCGCCAGAGCACGGCCCGTTTTCGATCATCGTCAACCTGGGCATGCGGTTCAGGTTGACCGTTGTGAATGGCAGCCTATCTTTGGGCACCCCGTGAAGCCGGAAGGAGTCTGCGCTATGACCCCGACCACCGTTGGCATCCTGGACCTGCTCCGCCGCAGTCAAGGGTACGTTTCGGGCGAGGCGATGTGTGTCCAGCATGGGATTTCCCGAGCGGCGGTATGGAAGCATATCGGCGGTTTGCGCGAGTTGGGGTATCGGATCTCCTCCGCGCCGCGCCGTGGGTACCGCCTGGATGCGGCGCCGAACTCCCCCCTGCCGACGGAGGTGTTGCCGTTGCTGGCCACGCACCGGTTCGGGCGGGCGTACCATTTCCTGCGGCGGACGGATTCGACGAATCGCGTTGCGGGCGAGCTGGCGGAGGCCGGTGCCGCGGAGGGCACGACGGTGGTGGCCGACACGCAGACCGCGGGACGTGGGCGACTGGGCCGTGAGTGGTTCTCGCCGCCGGGCGTCAACCTTTATGTCTCGATCATTCTGCGTCCGCGTGTCCAGCCGGTTCGGGCCCCGCAACTGGCGTTGGTTGCCGGGTTGTGCGTCGTGCGGGCGGTACGCTGTCTTTGCCCCGGGTTGCCGCTGCGCCTCAAGTGGCCCAATGACGTGTACTGCGACCGCCGCAAACTTGCGGGAGTCCTGTGCGATCTGAGTGCGGACATGGATGAGATCAGGCATCTTATCCTGGGCATAGGGGTGAATGTGAACCTGCCGCCGACCGGTTTTCCCGGCGGACTGGCGGGGGCTGCGGTCACGTTGCAGGAGATGGCCGGAATCGAGGTTTCGAGGCCGCAACTCCTGGCCGGATTGCTGGCCGAACTCGAGCAGGCCGTCGAGTTGTGGGTCGATGAGGGGTTAGGGCCGCTTCTGGACGAGTGGCGGCACCTGTCGATCCTAGAGGGACGCGAGGTGCGGGTGCACGTTCTGGGCCAGGAGCTGACGGGCACGGTGACGGGTTTGTCACGCGAGGGCGCCTTGCGGTTGCGCACCGCGACAGGCAAGGTGCGCGAGGTGCTGTCGGGAGACGTCACCGTCGCGGAGTGGTGAACGCGAACCGGCGGTGGCATTGTTTTCCGCAGAATGCAGGCTATTATGCTTGCCGTCCCAGCGGTGGACACGTGTTGGACAGGTGTGGTTGTTGCCTTGCGCGTCGGCTGGCGTGGCTGGGTTCGACGCGTGGCATGATTTATGCATAACCAGGGGGGGATGGCCCAGGTGCACGGCAGAAGGCCGAGCCGGGCGGTGAAACAGGTCCAGAGTCAGACACAGCTGTTCGGGAACACCGGAGAGTATGGGCGTTTTCCGGGTCATTTGTCCCCAATGCAATGGCGCCTTTGCCGCAGACGATGAGTTTCGCGGCAATCAGGTGAATTGCCCGGGCTGTAAGTCCTTGTTCATGGTTCCCATGTCCGGTTCCGCGGGTTTGGAGATTGCGTCGGTTGTAGACGAAACTCCATCGGAAGACCGGCTGATTGTGGTTGGCTGTCCGAAGTGCGGGGCGGAGTTCGAGGTGCCCGAGACGCTTCGGGGGCGCAAGGCACAGTGCCTTGAGTGCGAGCATCGTTTCTTCATCCCCGGAGTGGCGGCATCCGCTCCGCCCTCTACGCCTGAGCCACCTCCCGAGTCTGTGGCAACCGGGGCGGAGGTAAAGAAACCGTCGCCGTCTTCGACCCAGCGCGCCCCGGCACCTCCCATGCCGCCGAGTGCAACGAGGCCTGGGGCAAGTTCAACGCAGCGTAAGCCGGTTCTGCAGCCTGTCGCTGCCGCGAGTCCAGCCGGTCCATCCGAGAAGAGCACGATGTCGACGTCCACCCTGGCGTTGACGTCGGTCAAGAAACCGCCGTTGCCTCCTTTGACATTGAGGCCGGTGACGATTTCTCAGCCTCTGCAGATGGTGCAGCCGGCAGGCAGATCCGGCGCCGCGCCCGCGGCAGCGGTGACGCTGGCCGGACCGGCGGCAACGGCCGCCCCGGCGCCGGCCGCGCCGCGGAAACTGATGCCCAGGCCGCAGCTCGTGCTGAAATCGCAGGCAATCCCACGACCGGATGTCGCCGTACCGCCGCCCGCCGCCGAGTCAGCGCCCCCGGCTGAACCGGTACCGCCGCCAACTCCGCCGCCGCGCCCGCCGACCGGCCCGCGCCCGCCATGGGCCGGGAAACTGGGAGGTGGCGCCAAGCCGGGACTGCCGCCGGGTGCGCGTCCGGGTACCGGCCCAGCGCCCCAGGCCGCCCCGGTTGCAGCCGCTGTAGCAGAGGCGGAGCCGGTTCCGGAGCACAAGATCGGCATTCAGGAAGGCATCGTACCGCGGGACACGGAGAAGTCCGGGACGGTCCGCGTTGAGCGGACTTCGTTACCGAGCAACACGATGAAGCCGGTGTACCAGGCGGACCAGCCGGCGAAGACGTCGCAGCCGCTGGCGGAGACTCCCCCGGCCGCGGCCGGGTCGGGTTCACGTCCGCCGTGGTCTTCACAGATGGCGGCGCGGGCATCGTTGGGGCGTCCGGCGCCGGCCCGTTCGGATGCGTCGGCGATTCCGTCTGCAGAGGCAGTGGCGCCGGTCGTCGAACCGGTGGCTGAAGCTGCAGCCTCGGAACCGGCTGCTCCGGCGTCTCCGGAGGCGGCGCGTCCGCCATGGTCTGTACAGATGGCGGCGCGCGTGTCGTTGGGGCGTCCGGATCCTGGTCCATCGGGCGCTCCGGCGACGCCGTCGGCAGAAGCGGTCCCGGCCGTTGAGGCGGTGGCCCCACCTGCGGCCGCGCCGGCCAAAGCGGTCCCGTCGGGGCCACGCCCACCGTGGGCCGGAAAACTTGCGGGCGGTGCGGCGAAGCCTGCGGGGCTGGCGTCTGGCGCGGCCGCGGCCCCTGCGGTATCTTTGCCTCCCGCTCCTGCGGCGCCGGCTGGCGCGCGGCCGCCATGGTCCGGAAAGCTGCCGGGAGTAATGAAGCCCGGGGCCTCGGCGGCTGCCAAGCCTGCACCGCCTGCGGCGGCTTTGCCCGCGGTTGTGCCGGTTGCCGCTGCCGTGCCGACGGGAGGATTTGCAGCCTCGCGGCCGCTGAGAGAAGTGCGAGCGTCGGCGCCTGAGCCCATCGTGGCGCTCGCGCGCGGGCTGGAGCAGCCCGGGGTCACCATGGGGCCGGCAACCGCAGTGGCAGCCGCCCCCCGAGCGGTGCCGGTTGCGGCTGCGGTTCCCATGGACTCGCAGAGCGCGGAACCGAAGAAGACGAAGACGGCGAACCTTGAAGACGTCAGGAAAGTGGTTGCGGAGGCACGGAAAAGGGCTGAAGCACAGGTCAAGGCGACCGGTATTGTCTCCGCCGGTGCGATCACGTCGGAGACGAAGAAGTCGGCGACGGTGCGGGTGGCGCGCACCGAGATGCCCGGCAACATCATGCGTCCGGAGCATGTAAAGCCGGTGTCCCTGGCATTGCCCCCCAGTGATGCTGCTGCGGCGCCCGGGGCGCCGGGGGCAGACGCTGCCGAGGCCGCTCCGGCGGCGGCGCAAGACCAGGCGCCAACCGCCGAAACGGTGCCGCGTCTGACCAACCCGATTCGCAAGCGGCCCAAGGCGTACGGGGTCGAGGCGCGGCGTCGGTATCGCGAAGAGAACTCGCGTCGGCTCACGTCGCTGGAGAGCGGGTTCATTCTCTGTCCGGGCTGCTTCTCCCACATCGTACTTCATGATTTGGAGCCGCTGCACGTGGCCCAGTGTCAGAGCTGCGGCACCATGGAGTTTGTGCCGCTGCGCATCGGCAACTTTTGGCTGTTTGAGCCCCTGGGCGGCGGCTCGATGGGCAGTGTTTACAAGGCTTGTCACACTGAAATGACGGACCAGGTGTTCGCGGTGAAGATCCTGGGGCGAATGAACAAGACCGATCCAGTGGCGATCGAGTCGCTGCTGCGCGAAGCACGGGTGGCGAAGGTCATCGGCGACCATCCCTGCCTGGTGAGTTGCGTCGAGAGCGGCTTCCAGGACGACGAGTACTATTACGCCATGGAGATGATCGAGGGGAACCGGTTGGACAAGCTCATGGATCAGCGCGGCCGGCTCCCGGAAGTGGCGGTGTACCGCATGGCAGTAGATATGCTGGACGCGCTGCAGCACATCTGGAGCCGCGGCTACCTGTACTGCGACCTGAAGGCGGAGAACATTATTCTCAGCACCGCGGAGCACGCGGTCCTGATCGATTACGGGCTGTGTGCCGAGGCGGGGCAACTGGTGGACCCGGACGGGCAGTTCATTTCGGGGTCTCCGTACTACCTCCCGCCGGAGCGCGTCTGGGGCATGGTGGAGAGTCCGGCGAGCTGCATCTACAGTTTGGGCATGGTCATCTACCACACCTTGACCGGAGAGCCTTACTTCGATGCACCGGACATTCGCGCGTTGATGGAGCGGCACGTGGCCCCGGACGCAGAGGTCAGCCTGAACCGACTGAAGGGACTGCGGCCGGGCCTGATGCAGGTGTTGACGCAGATGATTCGGCAGGACCACCGGGAACGGTTCCAGACGTTCGACGAGGCCAGGGGGGCAGTGAAGCAAATCCTGGACGAAATGGCTCGGATGGGTGGACGGTGAGGTCGGATGGATAATGGATGAAAACTGAAGGCTGAGGTCTGGAGTCCGAAGGCGGTCCCTCTGTATCCTTTTCAGGTTTCAGCCGTCATCCCTCAGTCTTGCCTGCGCATCACTCGTAGAATACTTCGACTCCGCCGAACTGGACGATGTCCCCGTGGGTGAGCTGTCGTGCGTCTGTGCCGATACCGACACCGTTGACCCGGGTGCCGTTGGTGCTGCCCACGTCCTGCACGGCGTAGTCCTCTTCCGCGGTATAGAGCAGCTCGGCGTGGTGTGTGCTGACCGACGCATCCGGCAGGCAGATGTTGCTCTCCTCGGTCCGGCCGACCGTGTACCGCGGTTCCGTCAGGTCGAACGCCAGGGCTTTGCCGTCCTTGCCGCGCAAGTTTCTGGAAAGAACTTTCAGTTTCGGGTTGCCTGCCATAACGTACCCTCCTCATCTCCCCGCTGTGGACGGCATTCCTGAAGCGCGCCGCCGTCACAGCCGGGCGTCATGTTACCCGTACGACCGTTCGCCTGACGATAACTTAGCGCACGACGGCCAAATGTGCCAGTGGATCCCGCCGGCCAACGTAATGCGTCAGTGGCGGGTGGAGATAGGGTCGAAGGTTGACCGGGGCTGGCGTCTAAAGTGGTCGGAGCGGCTCGCTCCGACACCCGCGGGACCGGGCCGGTCCCGCCACCTTGCCAGAACGACCCGGACAAACAGTGAGTAACGCCCACACATGATCGGGCGCATCCGCCCGGGGGGCGCTGACGCATCACGGCTAACCAGCCCTGGCCGGCCAAGGTTGCCGGAGCGATTCACCGGCGCCGTTCGGAATACACGGTGACGGGGAGGATTCGGCGTCCCCACTTCAGCGCCTGGTTGTGACTGGGGAAGAAGATGTCGATGTGACCGGGCCCGGTGATCGCGCCACCCCGGTCCATGACGACGCCCCAGCCGTAGCCTGGAATGTTCATGCGCGAGCCGAACGGATAGTATTGCGTGTCCGCCGCAACCGTGCCTTTCCGCGCCTTGTTGCCATCGGCACAGATTCCAACCGGCTTGGCTTGTCCCGCCTTGGACCCATAAGCGAACACCGGTTGGCCGCGGGCATTACGGGTCCAGCCGCAGCATTGTTCGCACGGGCAGTAGGCGGTGACCAGCATCCGTACCGTTTGGGCGCGGGCTGCGTACGGGGGTGGGCGTGGCCCGGCACTGATGCTGGCGCAGCCGGTCAGCAGGAACGGGCCGAGAACGAGAACGAGGCAGAGGAAACCGTGCCTCATGAATGCGGCGAACCGGTAACTAGCCTGGCAGGCTGCAGGTGGAAGCAACCTGAGGGGTGCCGCGAACCGGATGTGTTGGAGGTCGTTCACGCCGTTACCATAGTGCCTGCGCGCGCCGGCACAACGCGGCCGTCGCCGGTCCTTCCCGGGGGACCCGGCTTCGCTCAGAAGCTACGCCGAGGCAAGCGAGTGTTGGGTGTCGGGTGTCGAGGGCAGAGGACTTCACCCACTCACCCCCACACCCACTCACTCTTCCTTGCCCCTCAACCCGCCACCGATGGCGGTCGTAAGGCTCTTTTTGGGACCTGTGCGGGTAGATCTTGAGGGAGAAGGCGCCCCGCCATGGACGCCAGGATGCGCCGGTTCGTAGTGGGCTCGCAGGGCGCGGAACGAAGTGGAGCGCCAAGAGCCCATCGGGCGTGTTGCGACGGTCCGGCGTGGGGATGGTGTCTTGCCCGGCGGACAACCGCCGGGACTGCGACACCACTACGAGCGGTGCCACGGCCGGATCTACCCGCACAGGTCGTCTTTTTGGGTGGGCCTGCTTGCACTTCCGTTCCGGCTGGGCCAAACTATGCAGACGGTTCGGGCGTCCCGGCCGTGTCGGCGGCTCCACAATAGATCCTCAGGCGATGGGAGATGGCATGGACGAACGTGATGGCAAAGACATGGTGGCCAGGGCGGCGGCCGTCTCGGGGAAGATGGTCTCCGAACTGCGCAAGGTGTTTGTGGGGCAGGATGAGGTCATCCACGACCTGATCATCACGTTGTTGGCGCGCGGGCATTGCCTGCTGGTCGGCGTGCCCGGGTTGGGCAAGACGCTGCTGGTGAAGAGCATTGCGCGCATGTTCTCGCTGAGTTTCAAGCGCATCCAGTTCACGCCGGACCTGATGCCGGCAGACATCTTCGGTACCGAGGTGATGGAGGAGGACGCGGCGTCGGGCAAGCGCAGCTTCCGGTTCCTGCGCGGGCCGGTGTTCGCCAACATCGTGTTGGCCGACGAGATCAACCGCACGCCGCCCAAGACGCAGGCGGCGCTGCTCGAAGCGATGGAGGAGCGGCACGTCACGGCCGGCGGCCAGACCTATCCGTTGGACCCGCCATTCTTCGTGCTCGCGACGCAGAACCCGATCGAACTGGAGGGGACCTACCCGTTACCGGAGGCGCAGCTTGACCGATTCCTGATGATGATTGTGATGGAATACCTGAGCACGGCGGACGAGGAGCGCATGGTCACGGCCACCACCGCGCCGGAGGCGCCGGCCTTGGCGAGCGTTCTCACCGGCGCGGAGATCATCGAAATTCAGCGGTTGGTTCGCGAGGTCCCCGTGTCGCAGAACGTGGTGTCCTACGCGGTGCGCCTGGTGAGTGCGACTCGCCCGACGTCAGCGTCCGCAACCGAGTCGGTCAAGGCAAAGGTCAAGTGGGGCGCGGGGTCGCGCGCCTCGCAGGCCCTGATCCTGGCGGGCAAGGCCCGCGCGCTGCTCGCCGGCCGGTACAATGTGGCTTGCGAGGATGTCAGGGCCCTGGCGTTGCCGATCCTGCGACACCGGGTCATCACCAACTTCCACGCTGACGCCGAGGGCGTGACCTCGGTCGACATCATCCGCGAGCTGGTGGCTACCGTGCCGGAGTGAGCGGAGCGCTGGGGCAGGGGAGTGTCGGGGAGTGTTCAGTGTTCAGGCTTCAGGGGGAAGGGCGTCAAGGAGCCGTTGCGCCAGCCTTGGCGAGAACCTTGTTGCGAACCTTGTCGAAGCGTGACGGACACTGCAGGATGACAGGCAAATGCCGAGGTGAAGGTAGAGCTGCCCAAGTCTCCAGGCCTCACCGTGGCAAGCACGCACCTGCACGCTTGGCGACGGTTCAGCCCGCGAGACGCGGGCGCTCCAGGGTGCACTCCAAAGCGCACATTTCGACCTGTGCGGGTAAATTCTGAGAGAGAAAACGACCCGCTATGGACACCAGGATGCACCTGTTCGCGGTTGTGCGCAGCGGCGGGCAGTGGCGCGGGACCTCCGGGACCGCAGCAGGGTGCTCGGGGCCGTCTCGGCCCGAGGCCCTCGGCCGGGGACCGGTCGACGCACCCCGCTTCGGCGCGGGACCTGTCTGCGTGCGGCGCACAGGCAGGCGCGCCGAGCCACCGCGCTCAATCGCATCCCAGTCGGGGCACGGCATTGTTCCGCGAGGGCGAACTTACCCGCACAGGTCGGCACATTTCCCCTGAACCCTGAACACCGAACACCGAACACCAGAATCCGCATGGACTACGACGTCGTCATCATCGGTGCAGGGATGTCCGGGCTGGCGGCCGGCATCCGGTTGGCGCACTTCGGCAGGCGCGTGCTGATCCTGGAGCGGCACCGTCTCGTGGGCGGACTGAACTCGTACTACCGTCGCGGTGGGCGCGAGTTCGACGTCGGCCTGCACGCGATGACGAACTTCCCCGACCCGCAGGCCCGCAGCGCGCCCCTGAACAAGCTCCTGCGCCAACTGCGTCTGCGCCTGGACGACCTCGACCTCTGCGAGCAGACGTGTTCGACCGTGCGCTTCCCCGGCGCCGAACTGCGCTTCACCAACCGGTTCCCGGACCTTGAGGCGAGTGTCGCGGCGGCGTTTCCGGACCAGATTGACGGGTTCCGGAAACTGGTCGCCTGCATCCGCGCGCACGACTCGCTGTCGCTCACGGCGCAGCCGGCGCCGACCCGCCCGGTCCTGCGGCAGTTCATCTCGAACCCGCTCCTGGAGGACATGATTCTCTGCCCGCTGATGTACTACGGGAACGCCGAACCGCACGATATGGAGTTCAACCAGTTCTGCATCATGTTCCAGAGCATCTTTCTCGAGGGGTTCTGCCGGCCGCGGCGCGGCATCCGGCACCTGCTCGACCTGCTGCTGAACCGTTACCGCGAGAGCGGTGGCGAACTCCGCACCGGCTGCGGGGTCCGCAGCATTTGCACGCAGGCCGGGGCCGTGTCAGAACTGGTCCTGGACGACGGCGCGACGCTGCGGCCAGCGGCCGTCATGTCCTGCGCCGGTTATGTCGAGACGCTGCAGTTGTGCGAGCCGCCGCCGGCGGACGCACACAATCACGCGGTGGGCGAGTTGGCGTTCGTCGAGAGCATTTTCGTCCTTGACCGTCCGGCCGCGGATCTCGGATTCGGGATCTGCATCACGTTCTTCAATGACGCCGAGCGGTTCGTCTACGCCCGGGCGACGGAACCGGTGGACTACCGCAGCGGCGTGCTGTGCGTGCCGGGCAACTTTGCGGGCATGGATGCGGGCACGGGCGAGAGCATTGTCCGCTTGACACACCAGGCGGACCACGGCGCGTGGATGGCATTGGGCGAGGATGAGTACCGCGGGGCGAAGCAACAGGTCCTGGCCCGGCAGCAGGCGACGCTGGACCGGCAGTTCCCGGGCTTTGCGAGCCACGTGGTCGCAACGGACATGTTCACGCCGCGCACCATCCTGCGCTACACCGGGCACCTGAACGGCACGGTCTACGGCAGTCCCGCCAAACGCCGCGACGGGACGACACCGGTCCGCAACCTGTTCATCTGCGGCACAGACCAGGGCTTCCTCGGCATCGTCGGCTCGATGCTCAGCGGCGTATCCATGGCCAACTACCACCTCATGAAGTGAGGCTGTCTCTCTTCCGGCATGGAGTCAGCGGCAGTGGCGCGGGACCTCCGGGACCGCAGTAAGGTGCTCGGGTCCGTCCCGGACCGAGGCCCTCGGCCGGGGACCGGCCGATGTACCCCGCTTCGGCGCGGGACGCGCCGAGCCACTGTGCTCGATCGCATCTTTCCGTACAGGTCGCTATTCCCCTTCACCACAACTGCCGGTCGAGGTTGCGGAACCCGATGGCGCCCATCAGGTGCTGCGGCGCAATGTCGTGACTGTCGTCCAGGTCGGCGAGCGTACGCGCCACGCGCAGGATGCGGTCATAGGCGCGGGCGCTGAGGTTCAGGTCGCTGATCGCGGCGCGCAACGTCGCCTTGCAGCCGCTGCCCAGCGCGCACCATTCCTCCATGGCGCGGGGCGTCATCTCCGCGTTGCAGCGGATGTCCGTGCCCTTGAACCGCTCGCGCTGAATGCGCCGGGCCTGCTCGACTCGGGCGCGGATCGTCTCCGAATGCTCGCCGGTACCGCGGCTCATCAGTTCGTTCTCCGCCAACGGTGCGACCTCGACGTGCATGTCGATGCGGTCGAGCAGCGGCCCGGAGATCTTGGAGCGGTAGTGGTAGATCTGGCCCGTCGTGCACCGGCACTGCCGTTGCGTGGACCCGTAGTAGCCGCAAGGGCAGGGGTTCATGGCCGCCACCAGCATGAACCGCGACGGGAACGTCACCGACCCGATGGCGCGAGAAATGGTCACCGTGCCGCCCTCGAGCGGCTGCCGCAGCACTTCGAGTACATTGCGCCGGAATTCAGGGAGTTCATCCAAGAACAAGACCCCGTTGTGAGCCAAACTGATCTCGCCCGGTCGCGGGTTCGACTGCCCCCCGATCAGCCCGGCGTCGCTGACCGTGTGGTGCGGCGACCGGAACGGCGGCGCGACAATCAGCGCCGTGTTTCGGTCCAGGACGCCGGCAATGCTGTGGATTTTGGTGACCTGCATGGCCTCGTCCAGCGTCAACGGCGGAAGTATGGATGGAAGGCGCTGCGCAAGGATCGTCTTCCCGGATCCCGGAACGCCGATCATCAGGACATTGTGCCCCCCGGCCGCGGCGACCTCGATCGCGTGCTTCGCGGTGGCCTGACCCTTGACGTCGGCAAAGTCCAGTGCCTTGGCGTTGGCCTGCTGATAGAACCGGCTGACGTCGACTTGGACCGGACTGCGCGCGGTCTCGTGCCGGAAGAAGTCGACCGCGTCGCCCAGCGAACGGATCCCGTACACCGCGACGCCGTCGGCGACCCCGGCCTCGTTGGCGTTCTCCGCCGGCACGAGCAGGTGCTTGATGCCTTCGCTGCGCGCGTGCATGGCGATCGGCAGCGCGCCGGGCACCGGCCGGACCGTGCCGTCCAGCGCCAGTTCCCCGACAATCATGGTCTGCGCGAGCCGGTCGCGGTCGAACCCGTTCGTGGCCGCGACCATGCCGACCGCAATGGGCAGGTCGAACGCGGAGCCGTTCTTCTTCACGTCGGCCGGCGCGAGGTTGATGGTCGTGCGGCCGTGTGGCGGCCGGAACCCGCTGGTGTACAGCGCCGACCAGACGCGCTCGCGGCTCTCGCGCACCGCGGTGTCCGGCAGTCCGACCACGGTCACGACGTTCTCCTGCCCCGCCCCGGTCGCGTTCACCTCGATCTCGACCGTGTACGCTTCCACCCCCTGAATCGCCGAACTCCACGTCTTGGCAAGCATGACCCCGTCCCTCCGTGTGATAATGCATGACGATTAAGAACGCTAACAGATAATAGTATGAGAGACGGCTAAATACAAATATATATACGTATTTAGTTCCTGTTCATGGGGACGGGTGTCGAGGGACGGGGGGGAGGCGCAGTGGCGCGGGCAGTCCCTTGCCCGCAGTCCCGGCACACGCGACGAGGCGCCCCCCCCCACGCCGGGATGGATGGCTGTTCCCGTCTGAGTGCCGCCTTTCAGGCGGAAGTGGGAGCGACGCTTCAGCGAGCGGCGTTCGCGCACCGGTCCCATGTGTGCGGCGGAGCCGGGCTGCGCGTGGCCCACAGGTCTGGCGGCGTCCTGTCGGTCAGTCCATGCTTGCGGGAAGCCGAGAAGCGAGGTACTGTCTTCCCCGGAAGTCGGTTCTGAGGCGGGGTGGCTAGTGCTCGGTCGCCACAAGTTTCCCCGCAATTTTGGACCATGGTCCATGGTCCATTG
>MHBL01000207.1 GCA_001803235.1 Lentisphaerae bacterium RIFOXYA12_64_32 | reverse complement strand
AGACGGGAGCGCGACCAACCGAGTAGACGCCCCGTGCTCCCTTGACTCATTCGACTCTTGCAGTAGCGTACATACATTCGCTCTCGCTACCCAGAGAAATCTCTACGGAAGTGACATGCGCCCAACGGGATCGGTACCGCGCCAGTCGCCATGCCCGAGCCGATACCGTCGCCCGGAGCGAATCGACGGCTCAACCGGGTCGGTCGGACGGCGTCCCGAACCCGTGGAACAAGTCAAGCCAGTGCAACACGTGGAGAATTCCTCCGGCCATCCTCCCGTGATGATGACGGTGATGGTGGTGATGATGATGATGACCGGCGGAATGCTTGCCGTCTCGTCCCATGAGCTGGTTGGCAATACTCTGGAACTCCTCCACCTCGACACCCGCGACCGCACTGGGATGCGTCGTGGTCAGGTCGCGCAAGGCGGTGTGCTCATCACAGAGGACGAATATCGTCGTTCCTACCGTGACCTTGTCCCCCGGCCTCAGCATGCGCCGGCCCGAGATCGACGTCCCGTTCACGGCCGTTCCGTGCCGGCTCTTCAGGTCCTCGACGGAGACAAAGTCGCCACAGGGCGAACACGGTGTATCTTACACTCGTACCGTGGGACATATGTGGCGCACTCCAACCACTCAAACAACCGAACGACAGTGATCCAGAACAATCGCGAACAGTCAAGGCATGTCCCCGGGCGGTCTGCCGGAGGGGAAAGCCAGTCCGCTCCGGACGGCGACGCCGGGGGCGCGGCGGCGGGACGTGCAAGCGCAGCCTGGTGGACCATCGGCATGGCCGAATTCCTCTCCGGCGCCTTTGCCAAAGTGCTTCTCGTCGTTTCTGTCGCCGAATTCGCGGTAATGTACATACTCCACCTCCTCCGAGTACCTGATGGTCCATGGGAATGGCTGGTTGACTCCTGCTTGTTGTCGGTTCTATCCGCCCCCGGCATATACCTGTTGGTCGCACGTCCTCTGCGCGAACAGAACCGGATCCTGGCGAGAAACGAGGAACTGGCCGTCACCCTTGGCAGCATTGGCGACGGCGTCATCGCGGTGGACATGCGAGGGCGGGTGACGCGAGTCAACCCCGTGGCGGAGCACTTGACGGGATGGGGATTGGGGGAGGCCATGGGACGACCGCTGGGGGAGATCTTCAAGATCGTTGGCGCCCGTACGAACGAGCCGGCGGCCGACCCGGTCCGGCGGGTGCTCGAGTGTGGCCAGGTCGTGGGCTTGGCCAACGATACGACGCTGATCGCCCGCGATGGGACCCGGCGGCAGATCGCCGACAGCGCCGCACCCATCCGCGGCGAGGACGGCCAGGTCCGCGGCGTGGTGTTGGTATTTCACGATGTGAGCGCCGAGTACGCCGTGAAGGAAGCCCTGCGCGAAAGCGAGGAGAAGCACCGGGTCCTGTATGTGTCGTCGCGGGACGCAATCATGACGCTCGAACCGCCGAACTGGCGTTTCACGGGCGGGAACCCGGCAACCATCCGACTTTTTGGCGCCAGGAGCGAGGTGGAGTTCGTCGCCAAAGGGCCTTGGAACGTCTCGCCCGAACGCCAGCCGGACGGCGAACTCTCGTCGGAAAAGGCGCGGCGGATGATCGAGACGGCCATGCGCGACGGCTCGAACTTCTTCGAATGGACGCATTGCCGGCTGGACGGCGTACCGTTCCCCGCTACCGTCCTGCTCACGCGGGTTGAAGTCGGGGGCCGGACCCTTCTGCAGGCCACGGCACGCGACATCACGGTGCAGAAGTGCGCGGAGGACACGGCGCGGCGCGGCCTTTTCGAGCAGACGGTGCTGGGCAGTATCATGCGAACCGCGCTGGACGATGCGTCCTTAGACGAGCAACTCGGCAGAGCTCTGGACCTGGCTTTGTCCATGCCATGGTTGCAGGCCCTGCCGCAGGGCGCGGTTTTCGTCGTCAACCACGAGTCGAATACGTTGGTCATGCGGGCGGCACGCGGTCTGCCACCGGAGCTGTTGACGGCATGCGCCAGCGTGCCGTTCGGCCACTGTCTCTGCGGTCGTGCGGCGGCGGAATGCCGCATCCTATGCGCGCCTTCCGCGGATGCCCGGCACGAGCGGCGATTCCAGGGCATGGCGCCGCACGGCCACTACTGTGTGCCAATCGTCTCTGAAGGGAAAATCCTCGGGGTCTTGGATTTGCACGTGAATGAAGGGCACCCGGCGGACGAACGCGAAATGGCTTTTCTGGAAGCTGTGGCCGACGGTCTGGCCGGCCTGATCCGGCGCAAGCGCGCCGAGGAAGCCCTTGTGCGGGCGCACGACCAGACCCGGGAATTGCTGGCAGCCGTCTCGAGCGTTCTGATCGGGGTGGGGCCGGAGGGGCGCATTACGGTGTGGAACCAGGCGGCTGAGGCTGTCTTCGGCATCCGGACCGCGGACGCCATTGGGCACTTGCTGGCTGAGTTTCCCTTCGATCCGGACGCCGGTGCGATCCTCGCGGAGGCAGCCCGCTTGCGACCCGGCGAGCCGCCGGTCCGAATTCACAACGTCCGGTTCGCGCGCGCGGCGACAGGGGCAGGGTTCCTCGATGTCGATGTGAGCCTGATGTGGAACGAGGCGACGGAGCGTGCGGAGTATCTGCTGTCTGGAACGGACGTCACCGAACGCCGACACGTCGAGGCGCAATTGGTGCAGGCGCAGAAGCTGGAGTCGATCGGTCAACTAGCCGCGGGGATCGCCCACGAGATCAACACGCCGACGCAGTACGTGGGCGACAACACGCGGTTTCTCCAGGACAGTTTCGTGCACTTGACAACGCTCTGCGGGCACTACGATACGTTGTTCGAGGCGGCCCGGCAGGGGGGACCCGTGCCAGCGGCCGTCGTGGCCCGTGTCGAGGAGGCGCGGCGCAAGGCCGACTTGGAGTACCTGCTCGATGAGATTCCGCGGGCCATACGGCAATCGCTGGAGGGCATCGAGCGGGTCGTGAGGATCGTCGGGGCGATGAAAGACTTCTCGCACATGGGCACGGGCGAGAAGATGGCGACGGACCTCAACAAGGCCATCGAGACGACGATCACCGTAGCGAGGAACGAGTGGAGATACGTGGCCGAGGTGGTCCCGGAGTTGGATCCCGCCCTGCCGCCCGTGCTCTGTCTGCCGCATGAGTTCAACCAGGTCGTGCTCAACCTCCTGGTCAACGCGGCGCACGCGATTGGCGACGTCGTGCATGGCGGGGCCGACGGCAAGGGGGTCATCACGGTACGGACCCTGCGGGACGGGGACTGGGTCGAGGTACGCATCGGCGATACGGGGGCGGGCATCCCCGACACCGTCCGGCACCGCATTTTCGATCCGTTCTTCACCACCAAGGAGGTGGGCAAGGGGACGGGCCAGGGCCTGACCATCGCGAGGTCGATTGTGGTCGACAAACACGGCGGTGCGATCTCGTTCGAGACGGAGATCGGCAAGGGCACGACGTTTATCGTCCGACTGCCGTTGGGGGGCAACCCGGTGGCGGGTGGGGAGGGGAAGGCGTGAGTCACATTCCGTTTGCGACTGCATCCGCACGCGGGAGCAAGCTCCCGATGCAAGAGGGCCAGAGATCGGCATGCATGGCCGATGCTGCGGTCGCCCCTGAGCTTGAGTGCATCGATGGAGCGGCCGCGTTGCACGCGGCCCTTGGGCTCTGGCATCGGCAGCCAACAAGGCGATTCCGCTGACGCGCCTCGTGCCACGCAGCGAGGTCCCCGACGGCAGGAACAAGACGATGTCAGTGGTCAGGAGGCAGCAATGAACTTCCAGCGGTTTGCCCTTGGCGACATGGCGCGCTTGAGCGCCGAGTTGCGTGGTGTCGGAGCCGGTGCGACCTGCATGGAGGACGTCGCCGCGTCCGCCTGTCGCCATCTCTACGAGCACCTCCAGGACGAAGAAGACCGCCCCGCCTGTCCGCTCGTGCGCTTCTTCCTGACTTTCCCCTACGGTCGGTTGCCGGACGACTTGCAGGCGTTCGCCAGGAGCATGCTCCCGAATGGCAGCGAACCATGGCCTGGCATGCGTTGCCTGACGCTTCTGGGCACAGCAGGGGACAGGCCGGAGTGGAATGCGAGAAGCGCCTCGGCCGGACACAAGGCCATTCCCTTTCACAGCGCGAAGTTCATCGGCGCGTTCCCGATGCTATCCAACCTGATCCGGCAATTCGGCATCAGTATCGACAACGTGATCAACCCCTCGCTGGCCTTCTTCCTCGAGCAAGGGGGGCGCTCCTTCAACGTGTTCCATGTGCCCGACGCCCAGAATAGTCCACTGGTGCCGGCACAGGAGAGCTTTGTCCTGCCTTTTGCCATCAGGTCGGTGCTCGGGTTTGGCGGGCCTCTTCCCAGTGGGGACATCTACATCATGGTCCTGTTCTCCCGGGTCTCCATCTCTGCGGACACGGCGGCTCTCTTCAAGACCCTGTCGCTGAGCTTGAAGCTGGCCACGATCCCATTCGAGCGGCGCGTCTTCAGCGCCGGTCTGCCTGAAGACAGGCCGCCTGAACTCAGTCCAGATGAGGAATGCCCGCTGCTGCGGGCGATCGTGGCGAACCTGGAGGACCTGCTGGCTGTCCACGAGCGTGTGGTTGCCGAGCAATCGGCGCGGCTGCGAGTGGAGGGGGAATGCCTGGTCGCGGCGAATGCGACTCTGCAGGCGAAGACCGCCGAACTCGAGCAGACCAACTCGCTCCTGAAGAACGAGATTGCACACCGCGAACGGGTGGAAGGCGAACTGCTCGTGGCGCACCGGCTCGAGTCGGTGGGCCAACTGGCCGCGGGGATCGCGCACGAGATCAATACGCCGACACAGTACGTGGGCGACAATACGCGGTTTCTCCAGGGGACCTTTGCGCAATTGTGCACCCTCTGCGGCCACTACGACGCGCTGCTCGATGCTGCCCGACAGGGGGCGGCCGTCCCTGCGGCCCTGGTGACCCGCGTCGAGGACGCGCGACGACAGGTCGATTGGGACTATCTGCGGGATGAGATTCCGCAGGCCTTCCAGCAGTCAATGGAAGGTATCGAGCGGGTCGCGAAGATTGTTGGAGCGATGAAGGACTTCTCGCACATGGGCACGGGCGAAAAAGCCCTGACGGACCTCAACAAAGCCATTGAGACGACGATCACCGTGGCGCACAACGAGTGGAAATACGTGGCCGAGGTGGTCACTGAGTTCGATCCCGACCTGCCGCCCGTCCTCTGCCGGGCGCACGAGTTCAACCAGGTGGTGCTCAACCTCCTGGTCAACGCGGCGCACGCCATTGGCGACGTGGTGCATGGCGGCGGCGACGGCAAGGGAGTCATCACGGTGCGGACCTCGCGGGACGGCGACTGGGCCGAAGTGCGCGTCGGCGACACAGGCACGGGCATCCCCGAGGCCATCCGGCACCGCATCTTCGACCCGTTCTTCACCACCAAGGCGGTGGGGCGAGGCACGGGGCAGGGCTTGGCCATTGCGCGGTCAATCGTCGTCGACAAGCACGGCGGGACGATCACGTTCGAGACGGAGATCGGCAAGGGCACGACGTTCATCGTGCGACTGCCCATCGGCGGCAACGCCGTGGCAGAAGCGGAGCGACAACCATGAAGCGCATCCTGTTCGTAGACGACGAGACGCGAATCCTCGATGGACTGCGGCGCATGCTGCGCTCGATGCGGAACGAATGGGAGATGGTTTTCGCATCGAGCGGCGAGGTCGCGATGGCCGAGCTCGCCGCCGCGCCCTTCGACGTCATTGTCACCGATATGCGCATGCCGGGGATGGACGGCGCCGCCCTGCTGCAACTGGCCCAGAAGAAGCACCCCGACGTGGTGCGGATCGTGCTGTCCGGATACTCGGAAATGGAGGCGGCACTCCGCGCCGTACCGGTTGCGCATCAGTTTCTCAGCAAGCCCTGCAGTTCAGACGTGGTGCGAGAGGTGGTTGACCGGGCCTGCGGCCTGCGGGAACTCCTCACGGGCGCACAACTGTGCCACACGATCGGCGGCATGACGTCGCTTCCGAGTCTGCCCAAGGCGTACAGCGCGCTGGCCGCGGCGCTGGCGAACCCCGACACCTCGGTTCGCGACATCGCGACGCTGGTCGAAAGGGACATCGGCCTGTCCGCCAAGATGCTGCAACTGGTCAACTCGTCGTTTTTCGGACTGCCGCACCGGGTGGCCAATGTCCAGAGCGCCATCACGTACCTGGGCGTCACCATGGTCCGGAACCTGGCGCTGTCCGCCGAGGTCTTCGGGGCGCTGCAGCCGAAGGGCAGCGCCGCACTCGCCGATGCTCTCTACGAACACGCCACCCTGGCGGGCGGCATTGCCCGCCGCCTCGCGCCCGACAAGCAGCAGTCCGAGGACGCGTTCATGGCCGGAGTGCTCCACGACGCAGGCAAACTCGTGTTGGCCAGCCGCCTCCCGGACGCGTTCGCCGCAGCTATGACCGTCGCCCGTGACAAGCATTGTCCCCTGCACGTGGCGGAACTCGAGTTGCTCGGCACGACGCATGCGGAAGTCGGCGCCTACCTTCTCGGCCTGTGGGGTTTACCGTACCCGATCATCGAGGCCGTGGCCCATCACCACGCCCCATTACGGGTGAAACCCATGCGCTTCGACGTGCTAGGCGCCGTGCACGTCGCCAACGTCCTGGCGCTGGAATGCGCCGCGTTGCGCACCGGCGCGACCTGCGAAGCCGCCGCGGAGTTGAACGTCGAATACCTGCGCGCGCTCGGCGTCGAGGAGCGTCTGCCCGGGTGGCGGGAGATGGCGGCCTCGGTGGCGACGGCGCCGGGGGGAGGGTTGTAACATGGACACGCAAGGGCGCGTACGAATCCTGTGCGTCGATGACGAGCCCAATCTCCTGGCGGGACTGTCGCGGCAGTTGCGGCAATACTACGAGGTCCGGACCGCCGACGGCGGCGTCGCCGGACTCAAAGCCATCCAACAGGAAGGGCCGTTTGCCGTCGTGATCTCCGACATGCGCATGCCCGCCATGGACGGGGCCACATTCCTCAAGTACGCCCGCACCGGCGCGCCGGACACGGTGCGCGTCCTGCTGACCGGTCAAGCCGATATGGACAGCGCGATCGCAGCGGTGAACGAGGGAAACATCTTCCGGTTTCTGACCAAGCCGTGTCCGATCGACGTGCTTCTGACGGCTCTCAAGGCGTGTGTGGAGCAACACCGGTTGGTGACCGCCGAACGCGTGCTGCTGGAGGAGACACTGCGGGGGAGCGTGAAGATGCTGACCGAAGTGCTGAGTCTGGTCAGCCCAACCGCATTCGGGCGGGCGGCGCGGCTGCAGCAGCGCGTGGCCGCCATTGCCGCCCAGATGGGCATTCGGGACCGGTGGCATATCGAGGTCGCGGCCATGGTGTCGCAGATCGGCTGCGTCGCCCTGCCGCCCGAGACGGCGGAGAAGCTCGCGCACGGCCAGGCGATGAGCGAGCGCGAACAGGCCATGGTCGAGCGTCTGCCGACCGTGGCGCAGCAGCTCCTGGCGCACATCCCACGCATGGAGAGCGTGCGGGACATTCTAGAGTTTCAGGACCGGCGATACGATGGAGCTGGAGCCCCGGACGGCCCCCGCAAGGACCAGCTCCCCCCGGGGGCACGCATCCTCAGAGTGGCTCTCGATTTCGACACCCTTGAGGCCCAGAGCGTCTCCGGGGACCTGGCCCTTAGCACGCTGCGTGGCCGCGCCGGCTGGTACGATCCAGCGGTCCTGGCCGCCTTCGAGCAGGTCCAGGGCGGGTCACGGCATGCCGAGGTGCGCGAACTCGCGCTCGCGGACCTCAGGCCAGGGATGGTCTTCCTCGAAGATGTTCGCACGGTGAGTGGAATGGTGCTGATCGCGCACGGCCAGGAGGCAACGGTCGGCCTCATCGAGCGTCTCAGGAATATCGCCTCGGGGTCGAGTCGGATGCGGGAACCGCTGCGAGTGGTCTTGCCCAAGACGCCCGCCCCCCCTGGTGCCTAGTTCGCCGAAGACGCCGGGGTTGCAGACCAAGACATAACGAGAGACGGTGTCCGCCAGCGCGCGGTCAGATAGGTCTGATCGGCCTGATCGGACGGATCCGTCCGATTCCACCCACGCCGGGAACTGAGGCTGGAACATGGTGCAACCCCAAGACAACCGCACGGTCCTGATCGTCGACGACGACCCGAGCGCGCGCGCGGGGCTGAAGCGTTTGCTCTACGTGGTCCGCCAGGAATTGCCCCTTCGGGTCATCGAGGCGGACGATGCGAAGTCCGCCATGGTCACGCTGGCCCGGGAATCCGTCGATTGCGTTCTGCTTGACCAGCACATGCCGGGCAAGACCGGGTTGGAGTGGCTGCGCGAAGTGACGATCATCTTCCCGAGTTTGGCAGTGGTGATGGTGACGGGTGACCAGAGCGCCGAGACGGCGGTGGCTGCGTTGCGGGCGGGTGCCAGCGACTACCTCGTCAAGGGCTCGGTGACGCCGGAGCGGCTGGTCGAGGTGATGCGTGCGGCAGTTGGGCCGGACCGCAGTGGTCGGGCGACGCGCTGCCGTGGCGCGGTGGGCCGATCGGCCGAGTCGGTACGGCCAATGGGGGTGGTGGGCGGATACCGACTCATCCGCGAACTCGGTGAAGGCGGCCAGAGCACGGTGTACGCGGCGCGTCCGGCGCATGATCGCGAGGAGACGGGGGCCGAGTATGCTCTGAAGCTCTTCAGAATGGTCGGATTGTCGGCGGAAGACCGGCGCGTCCAGACGCAACGGTTCCTGAACGAAGCAAAGTCCGTGGCTCGAATCCATCACCCGAACGTGATCCGACTGGTCGATTTCGGCGTCACCCCGGAGGTTGGTGCGCCCTACCTGGTTCAGGAACTAATCACTGGCAAGTCACTGGCCGACTGGATTGCCGACGGAAATCATTGGGGGTATCGGCGGAAGGCGTCGATACTGTGTCCGTTGGCGGACGCGCTTCAGGTCGTTCACGAGGCGGGAATCGTTCACCGCGACATCAAACCGGAGAATATCCTGATCGCCGAGGACTTGACCGTCAAACTGATGGACTTCGGGATTGCCCAGATGCCCCATTCGCGACTGACCAGTGGTGCTCACCTTCTCGGGTCGCCGGCATACATGGCCCCCGAGTCGTGGCAGTCCACGAAGATCGATGCCCGGAGCGACGTGTTTTCGCTCGGGGTGGTGGCCTATGAACTGCTGCTTGGGGTTCGGCCATTCGATGACGAGTCTCTCCCGAAACTCGCCATGAAGATCATCAATGCCGAGTTCGTCCCGCCAGGGCAGCGCGACGCACGCCTTCCCCGGGTATTGGTGGAATTGGTCGAGTCCATGCTGGCTGCGGACCCGGCGGGACGTTGTCCGTCCATGGCGGCGGTGGCGGGTATTCTCCGGGAATTCCTTGACGCCACTCCGGCGCCCATGCCGCCGCCACGGATTGTACGTCTGGGGAAAGAGCATCTCCTGTCGGCCGGTGACACGGCGGGAGAACGGCTCTGTCCATCCGGCGGAAATGCGCCGGAAGCGTGACGCGGGCCACACTCCGCGGCACCGAGTGGCGGAGGCTGGCGGATTGTCCACGGCGGCGTGCGGGTGACGTCAGCCGCGGCTGTGCTGCCGGAGGGAGGTGCCGCACTCCTCGTCGGTCGCGCCATGGAGGTAACGTCCGTCACTGGTGGGCAGCAGCCCGGCCCTTTGGCGACGGCCGATCTCCGTGAGGAGCAGTGCGATGGCCCGCAGGTTGACGGTGTGGTGCGACGAGTGCCGTCGCGCGTGGGTTCCCATTCGTGTCATGACTCACCTCCATTGCTGCTGACGGGTCGCGATTTCGCAGGAAGTGTGCCAGGCGCAGAATAGTGTCGAGCGCGCGGTGTGGTCGTCGTGCTCGGCAGACTCGTTGGCACCGCGGCAGACCGTGGCCATCGGCGGCGGCATGTGGAGTGCGGCGGCAGAAGGCGAGCGAGCCCTTCGACGCGCTACGCTTGCTCAGGGCTGACCAAGTCAGCACCCGGCAACGCCGCTTTGGCTGAGACGCATGGTCGTGCGACACGTCCAAGCCAAGCGGTGTCACGGCCGCCGACGGGCGACCGTTGCCACCGCAACACGTTCGGTTCAGGTCGCGGGCGGGGCCGCGGATTCGGGTGTCGGGGTAAACTCCTCGGCGAGGCACGCGATGCGGTCTCGGTCCGGGGCTGTCAGATAGGTGGCCACATCGTCTCGCGCCGCGCCCGCGAAGGTGCTGCCCTGGCGGGCGGCGAGGTGGAGCCATTTCCAGGCTTCCGCGTAGTCGCGTGGGGCGAGGCGTCCCATGTAGTATGCCCAGCCCAGTTCGGCCTGCGCCTCACAGCATCCCTGCTGTGCGGCACGGCGGAACCACTGCATGGCTTCCGGTTCGTTTCGGGCACACCCGAGCCCTTTCATGCGGCAGCGGCCGATCGAGCACTGGGCTTCCGCGTGTCCCGCCTCCGCGGCGCGTGTCAGCCAGCGGTCCGCATCCGCCTCGTTGGGCGCCACCCCTCGGCCTTCACGATACAGGCCGGCCAGAGCCGTCATGCCCTCGAGGTTACCATTCTCCGCGGCCAGGGAGTACCAGCGCGCGGCTTCCGTGTCGTTTTTCCCGGTTCCAATGCCGTATTCGTGCATCTTCCCAAGATTGTTCTGAGCCGCGGCGGCTGACGGGTCGCCAAGGGCGTACCCTGTCGAGTCGGCCGCGCGCAGGAACCAGTTCCGTGCCTCGTGGCAGTCCCGCGGCACATGCCGGCCCTCGAAATACACCACGCCCAGCTTGCACTGCGATTCCCGGTCGCCTCGTTCCGCAGCGTTTCGAAGTTCAGTCAGTGTCGTTCCCATGGGTTGTGCCTCCAAATGAGTTAGGTTTCAGGTTTCAGGTGTGCGTCAGGTGTCAGCGCTTCTCGGGCGGCGATCGCTCGGTCATACCAAGGTGAAACTGGCAACGACGCTTCCGGAGCCCGCGAGGACGCGGGCGCTCCAAAGTCAGACCCCGTGCCAGGCCCTGGAGCGCCCGCGTCCTCGCGGGCTCCGGGTTCCTTCCGTTTCATAGGAGGTGTCAAGGAGGAGCACTCGGTCACTGAATCGGTTGCGTATTCCTGAACACTGACACCTTTTCTGCGCCGCTCGCCGGTGCCGGTGCCGCTGCCGGGCGTCGCCGAGTCTCGTTCACGGGAGTTCTGCCTGGATGTCTTCCTGCCACAGGCACAGGTTGACGATGGGCCACAGGGCCAGAGCCGAGGCCTGGGTTCGGGCCGTGTCGACCAGCGTGTCGAGCGCCGCGGCGCGGAACAGCGTTCCGCGCAGGGGTGTGCGATGCAGGAGATCTCGGATCAGAGGCTGCCAGCCGTCGGCAAACCATTCCATGAACGGTACGGGGAAACTCATTTTCGGACGTTTGAGTATCTCCGGGGGGACCACGTCGGCAAAGGCCCGGCGCAAGACTCGCTTGGACTCGACCATGTCGGCGGCCGCGATCTCGGTGACGTTCAACCCGGCCGCTTCTCCGCGTCGGGTTGCATCGCGCCAGTCCATCTTGTGAGTATCGGGCAGCGAGAAAGCCATCTCGACCAGGCGGTGATCGGTGAAAGGGACCCGGGCCTCGACCGAGGCCGCCATGGTGCTGGAATCGACGCGGAACAGCAGGCTTTCCAAGTTGACACGGGCATGGACATGCATATAGGCATCGAAGGTCGTGCAGGACTGGAAGCGCGCGAACATGTCCTCGTAGAACGAGAAAACCGCGTCGTCGCCGTCCAGCGCATTCCACACCGCGGCGGTGAGCAGTGCCTCTTTGCGGTCGGTCGGCAGCCACGAATTGAGCAACAGGTGCTGGTCGGGCCGGCACATCAGGTAGGGGCGGCCGTAGAGCCGCTGCAGGGCGTGGTCCGTCGCGCTCCAGGGCTCGCCGTCGCGGGGCGGTTCGCGGCGGGCGCGGTCGTAGTCGAAAGCGCAGAAGGTGGGGACCACGTAGCCGCCGAAGATCTCGTCGCTGCCTTCGCCGCTGAGGGCAACGGTGAATTCCTGCTTGAGGGCCTGGGCGAGGTGACAGATGGGCACCTCGTTGGGCGTGGAAAGGGGCAGGCCCTTGAAGCGGATCAGGTCGTGCCAGGTGTCAGGATACGTGTCTGCCGACAGATGGATCTTGCGGCAGGCGATGCCGCAGGCCGCAGCGGCCAGATCGACAAAGGACCACTCCTCGTAGCCCGGGATGTCGTAGCCGACGCTGTACGCCGTGAATCCTCCGCCTGTCAGCCGGTTCGCGGCGTGGGCCAGGATGGCGGAGTCGATGCCGCCGCTGAGGAACCCGCCCAGGGGCACATCGCTGACCAGTTGCTCACCGACCGCCAGATTCACGCGCTCCTGGACTCGTTCGGCGGCTTCAGTGACGCTGACGCTGCGCTTCTCCTCGGCCGACAGGATCGGGATGTCCCAGTAGCGGTGCGGGGCCGCGTCGCTTCCCCCCCGGACCGACACGAGCTGCTCGCCCGGCTGCAGGCAGGCAATCTGCCGCAGAAGACTGCGGTTGCCCATCGTGGTCTTAGTCGTGGCCAGGTAGTGCGAGACGGCCGGCAGGTCGAGAACGGGTTTCAGGTCCGGAAAGCACAACAAGGCCGGGATCGAGGAGGCGAAGAACAACCACTGATTCCTGCGGCTGAAGAACAGCGGTTTGACGCCCAGCCGGTCGCGTGCCAGGAACAGTCGCTCCTGCTTCGGATCGTACACGGCAAAGGCGTAAATGCCCGACAGCCTGTCCAGGCAGGAGTCGCCCCACTCAATATAGGCGCGCATCAGCACCTCGGTATCCGAGGATGTGGTGAAGGGGTGGCCGGCCGCCTGGAGGTCGCGCCGCAGCTCACGGAAATTGTAGACTTCGCCGTTGTAGACCAGAACCATGCCGGTCTGGCGATCGACCCAGGGCTGCCGCGCCCCGACAGGATCGATGACCGCCAGTCGCCGGTGGCCGAGCCCAACGCCCGGCGCCGCAAAACTGCCCTCGTCGTCAGGTCCACGGCGCCGCATCACCTGCATGCCGCGCGAAATGGCTACCGCGTCCGGCTCACGCCGGGCGCGGAGGTCGAACATGCCGATCAAACCGCACATGGCTTCTCCCGTGGCAACGACTCAGCCCGCCCCGCACATGGTAACGACCCAGGGACTCTACCGCGCGTCTTTGGGATCAGAGCGTTCAGTGTTCAGCCTGAGCACCGACTCTCGATCCCTGGTCCGGTCCGCATCATTCTCCCGTCAGCCCGGAGGACTGCCGACCAAGAGTTCTCTCAGGTCCTCAACGGCCATGCTTGTGGGCTCGGTGCGGCGGATGTCGCCGGTTCCGACCATGTCGATCAGGTCCTGTGCGGTTATCGGTTCCTTGTC
>MHBL01000206.1 GCA_001803235.1 Lentisphaerae bacterium RIFOXYA12_64_32 | reverse complement strand
TTCGTCGCTTCGCTCCTCGCAATGAACCTGGTATATGAAAGTCAAGAGGCAAGAGGTTCAGCCAGGGTTTGGGCAGGGAGTGATGAGCCGGAGTGTGTGGTAGAGCTCGCGGGCGACATAGGTCTTGAGGGCACGGAGCACTTCGCGCTGGGTTTTCCCCTGAGCGAGTTTGCGTTGGTGGAAGATCTGGGTGCGGGGGTCCACGCGGAGACGGTTGATGGCCATGATGTGGATGGCCCAGTTAAGGGTGCGGTTGCCGCCGGTGTTGACACGGAGCGTGGAGTGGGCGCCGGATTGCCAGCGCACCGGGGCACAGCCGGCGTAGGCCGCGAAGTGGTCGTGATTGGGGAAGCGACGGATGCGTCCGGTTTCGGCGAGGACTGTCGCCGCGACGACCGGACCGACACCGCACAGATCGAGGAGCTGTGGGGCAGTTGCCTGCACGGCCGCCTGCATCTCCCGCTTGAGCGTCTTGGCGGCTCGCTGAAGTGCGGCGATGACCTCGGTCATCGCCTGGTGGGCAGTGGGCACGTCGATGCTCTCGAGCGCCATCCGATTGGCCGTGAGCTGCTCGGACACCCGGGCATACGTCCGGCTCAGCTCCTTCAGGCGCGATTCGTACGGTGTCGGGTCGTACGGTGGCAGGTTGGGATTCGCCTGCAGGGCGCGGGCGACGTTGGCCGCATCGATCGCATCGTCCTTGGCCCGTCCGCGACGACTCCGATACTGGCTCGTCATTGAGGGCGGGATGCTAAAGACCTCTTCCTGCACCGCCAAAAGCTGCCCAACCAAGGCATTGGCAAAGCGATTGCCAGCCCCCTCGATGGCCCATCGTCGGCAGCGAAACCGCTGGGCCCATTGGTACAACTGCCCCAGCCCACCTCCATCGTTCGTCACACGCACACGTCCAAGCTCCAGGCCGTTGGCCTCCAGAGCACAGGCTGTGTGCGAGCCCGGGTGGGGATCCACCCCAATCGTGACCACCGTGCCTATACTTGCCATGGCATCACCTCCCGTGGTGCCGGGGGCGGCGGGCGCACGTCCGAAGGCATTGGGTCACGGCGTTGCCGTGCAGCCTGGTATCCAGCGACTCCGCTGCCCCGCACTTTGTCTGGGCTCGGGAGGGCACTTCATCGCCAAGCGACTCTCTTCCGCAGACAGCATGTGGGCCACTCCCGGCCCACCCACAAATATACGGACAGC
>MHBL01000205.1 GCA_001803235.1 Lentisphaerae bacterium RIFOXYA12_64_32 | reverse complement strand
TAGGCGTCAGCCCAGGTCAAACTTCGACCTTATCTCCACCCGCAACTGACGCATTACGGGAGAAATGCAGAGTATGTGGGTGTGTGGGTATGTGAAGGGGAAGCCGGGGAGACCGGGGCTTGAGGCGCGTGGGCCCTGGGAACGGTGAGCGCGGTGTGTCCAGTGGCTCGGCGCGTCTCGCGCCGAGGCTGGGGTGCTCGGGCCGGTCTTGTCCGGCGAAGCGGCCTGGGCGAAGACGGGTCCCCGGCCGAGGACCTCGGGCCGGGACGGCCCCGAGTACCCTGCCGCGGTCCCGGAGGTCCCGCGCCACTTTCATTTCGCGGACGGTCCGGCACGGCTGGCATTGAGAAGCGGGCGCGTTCCGGCGCTTGTGGCGGGGCCGTTTCCCTTTCTGGATCTGCCCGCACATGTCGCCTTTCTCAGTTTCCCGTCGTTGGCTGGGCCTTGTCGGCGGGGGAGTCTGGGGGCGAGGGCGGCAGTCCGGTCACGCGGGAGAGTTGGTCGTCCTGGGTGCGGATGCGCAGGGACGCCTGCCAGCGACCGTCGCCGTACTGGGAGAAGGTGCGGTTGTTGACGCGCATGCGAAGGCGGTGTTCGCCTTTCTCGATACGCACCGGTTCGCGCGCTGCGGAGCGGGTCACCGGCGCCTGCTCGTCGTGCTGGCAGATGAGTTTTCCGTCCAGCCACAGCAGCATCTGGTCGTCGATCCGGCGGGTGTGCCGGATCCGGTCCGGCCGGCTGAGCGTGTGGTCCACGCCGGCAATACCGAGGACCAGCAGCACCGGGAACAGCGCCACGCCGAACCACATCAGTAAGCTATTGGAACGCATGCTTCGCCTTGGTTCTTCGCTGTGCGGGGCAATCGACTGCTGACAGCAGGAAGGAGGCAGTGTGCGGATGGCCGGCCACGGCCACCACTCGGGCCAACCGGGGCTTGTCACCACAAGGCGCGGACCTGCTCATAGTCGAGGATTCGCTGGTCCACGGTGAGGATGGTCGCACCTTCTTCCCGGGCCGTGGCGACAATGATCTGGTCCGCCGGATCATTGTGGAACGGGGGTGGCAGGACGGTCGACCGGTAGGCAAGTCGCGGCGACAAGGGGACGAGGCGGAGTTTCGGCATCTGGAGAGCCGAAAGGATCCATGCCTCCGCATCGCTCTGGACGCGGAGTCGGCCCTTCTCGATGAGCTTGCTGAACTCCCACGGAGAGATGGCTGATAGCAGCAACTCTTCGTACCCTTCGGTGTCGCGGATCAAGCCTCGCACCTTACCTGACAGGCGGCTCGGGTGCATATGCCACCAGACCCAAGTGTGCGTGTCCAGCAGATACTTCACCGAGCGGCCTCCCACATCTCCTCTCCCAGTGGCGAGACAATGTCCCCTTCGAAGGCAAGGAGGTGCGCCAGCTTTCCCGGTACTGCTTTGGCCTGTTTCTCCGTATACGGCATCACCTCGACGACGGGACGGCCGCGCTTCGTGACCAGGAGCGATTCGCGGGATTCCGACACGTCGGCAATAGCCTTCAGTGCGTGGGCCTTGAACTCCGTCACAGTCATCGTCTTCACGTCAGTATCTCCTTTACCACATTCCAATATAGTCATTTAGAATGACTATTGCAAGGTTTGGTCCTGTCGCTTGCGTTCCCGGAAATCCCTGGCGTTTGCGGACCGGGGCCATGTCCATCGCTCGAGAAGGGCGTTCGACCAAGGGGGCTGGTGCACCTGGAAACATCAGGTGGAGGACGGAGTTCTTACCCCCCACAGGTGTTCTCCGTTTGGCTTGAGGTATGCTCTGATCTCGGGTAGCTGGTACGATAGGCGTGGTGTCGCTCGGACGCAAGACTCACGGCGTGGCAGCCAGGGCTGTTTCAAGATCGGGTCACGCCGCATGGGAACGCTCCGTATCGACGCGCGTTCAGTAGGGCCGGCCTGTCCCCAGGCCGGCCCCCCCGGCGTGGGGACACGCCGGGGGGACTTGTCGGTCCCGCAGGCGGAGAATCTTGAAACAGCCCTGCGTGGCAGCCGTGGCGGTTGGACGCCGCCGCCGGGGGCGGACGTAGACACCGGGCCACGTGAGTGCTACCTTCCGAGAATACTTCTGCAATCGCGCAAACGGGCCGTTTCGAGGGGAGAACTACAACATGCCGGAGCAGCTCGTGTTCTCCGACGACTTCAGCGACGGGATTTGGACCAAGTACGCCGGGAACCCGGTTCTGGTCCGGTCGCAGCCGTGGGCGGAGAGCGATTACATCTGCGAGCCGAACGTGCTGTTCGAGGACGGGCTCTTCCGCGTCTGGTTCTCGCAGATGTTCCCGGGCGGGCGCGGGCACGGCACGGCGCTCGGGTACGCCACGTCGCCGGACGGGTTCACTTGGACGAAGCATCCAGGCAACCCGGTGCTGACCATGCCGGGCGGCGAGGTGCACCGTCCATCGGTCATGAAGCACGGCGACACATACTACTGCTTTGCCGTGCAGAACGAGAACGGCGGCGAGGCAGCCACGATGCGGCGCTGGAGCTCGCGCGACGGCATGGTGTGGGGGGACGAGCGGTTGGTGCTGCGCTGTTCGCAGGCGTGGGAGGGCGGCCTGTCGAACATGGCCGTGGTGGTGGATGAGGACGGCACGTGGCGCATGCTCTACACGGGTGCCGACAAGCCGCCGGCGCCGTCGTTCGGGTACGCCTGGTCGCGGGACGGGCTCGAGTGGGTCAAGCACGAAGGCAACCCGGTGATCACCGGGTTCTACGGCGGCGACCCGGCATTGCACCGGATCGGCGAGCTCTACTACACCTGGCACTCGCACTCGTTCGAGGGCGGACTCCGCATCTGCTGCCGAAGCAGTCCGGATATGATTGACTGGGAACCGGTCGGGCGCCATCCGCAGATCGGCTACACGCAGGTGTGGGAACGCGGCGTGCCGGAAGCGCAGGGCGGTACGACCGCCGGCTACTACGGCCACCTCACCGACGCGACGCTCTGCGAGGCGAACGGGCGCGTGTTCCTGCTCTATCAGGGCGCTCAGACGCCGCTTGGGGTCGCGACGTTCGAGGGCACGTTTGCGGACCTCGCAGCGCGCCTGCGGACTCCGCCGCTGTCGCAGTGGGAGGAGTCGCCCTATGGCATGGTTGAGAACGGGACACTGAAACTCGCGGACAACGGCAGCGACCGGAATCCGCTGGTGGCGGCGATCGCAGGGGCAGGGGACCGGTACGCCTTGGACGCGCGCATTCAGTGCTATGCCGGCGCGACGCACCGGGTCTCGGTGGTGATGCGCTACGGCAACGCGAGTACGTTCGCCCGGTTCTGGCTGCACGACGCCGGGCACACGTACTACCAGGAGTGCATTAACGGGCTATTCAGCACACCGCTCAACGTGGGGCCAAGTTCTGCCTGCGATTCTGCGCCGCACGACTGGCGTGTCGAGGTGCATGGGGCGGCGAACCGTCTGTCGATTGACGGCCGGCGCGTCGGCGAATGCGAATCGAGCCCGGCACTGTTGCGCAAGCTGACGGGGCCGGTGTACGTCGGGTTCTCGACGCTCGACGCGTACGCCAGCATCGAGCAGGTGCAGGTCCTGGCCTGCGAGTGAGGGCTTCGGTTGCTGAAATCCAGATTTGCCTATGGAACTCGCATCAATCGCAACGCCGGCATCTCGTTTGTGTCCAGCCTTCAGGCTGTCTGGCAGGGCGTGGCTCCCGAGCCGGCTGAAGCCTGTACACAAACGGCGACAACGGGTTTCATTCCGACATGACCGGGTGGTCTGCCGCCTGAGCCCCGCTGAAACCTGAAACCCGAACACTGAACACCCCAAGTGGAGACAGCCATGCGAATCGGTTTCGCCAAGCGCGACGTCAGTCCGCCGGTGCTGGCGGCGGGCGACCTGTCCATTCCGATGCTGGGCTGGCGCTGGGAGCGGTCCAAGGCGTACCGCGAGATTCACGACCCGCTGCACGCTCGGGCTATGGCGGTCGAATCGGGCGGTGCGACGGCAGTCATCTTTGCGTGCGATCTGTTCGGCGACGCGGTCGGGTTCGGCAACCGGTGTGCGGCGGGGTTGCAGGCGCGGCGCGGTGTGCCGGCGGCACACGTGTTCTTCAGTTGCTCGCACACGCACCTGGGGTACATCTGCTCCCTCGAGGCGTTCCGGATCGGCGGGTACGAGATCGGGCCAGGCACGTGGTCGTGGCTCGCCGCGGGTGCGGGCGAAGCGATTGCGCAATGCGCCATCGCCGCGGCGAGGTGACGTGGGGTGCGGAGGAGGGACGAGGGTCGAGTGTCGGGTGTCGAGGGGGGGAAGAACTCGGCGTACGGTAGGCCAGGCGTGTCCTCACGCCGGCGGCTTGGGGTGCGTTCCTCGGAAGACCCAGATTCCGCGCGGGGCTCGGAGCGCGGCGGCGGGAGATCGCAGCACGGAGGCGGGTTGGACACGGCGGTCCTCCGCCGTATCTGTCCCATGTGCGTTCTGAGACGAGGCGTCTGTCTCTGCTCGGGTCCCAACGCACCTGTGGCGGTGACGGGCGAGGACGCCCGTGTCCAGCGTCGGCTCGGAACGCACATGCGACACTCGTCCCCCGTCGCAGGAGCGGAGTCAACGGGTGGTGTAAACACATGACCAAAGCGCCGAGAATACCGGTTGCGTATCCTGATACGAAGCTGCCGCTGGTGTCGGTCTCCAAGAGCGACACAAATGCGCGGTCGGGCACGTACCATCTCCACACAGACGTGGACTGGGAGATCTGGTTCATTGCCGCCGGGCAGGTGTGCCTGCGGGTGAGCGGGCGGCCGTGGCGGCTCCGCGCCGGGCAGTTGCTGGTCGTCGGCCCGGACGAACCGCACGCGCTGGTGTCCGGCAGCGGGAAATGGTACACGCTGATTTTCCGGCAGCGGTTGCTGCAGGGCCTGCCTTGCCAGGCGCGCGGCGTGACGAAGACGGCACTGGACGTGGCGGGGACGCGTCTGTCGGGGAAACTGACGCTCGGCGCGCGGCAAGGCGCGAATCTGGACTACCTGCTCGATCGCCTGGAACGCGGCCATCTGCTGTCCGACTCGATCCGTGACCTCGATGGATTGCGTCCGGCGCCAGTCACGCCCGGCTCCGAGCATGGCTATTGGAGTTACGGCATGTGCGTGGACGCGTGGGAGGCGAAGACATTCGCCGCAGCGTTGGGCAAGGAAGGCGTGCCGTGCGGTGCCGGCTACATCGGCGAACCGATCTACATGTGTATGGAAGCCTGCTGCAACAAGGTCACGTTCGGCACCTCGCAGCACCCGTTCGACGGCTGCCACACCAGCCGCAAGTACGAGTACATCCAGGGCATGTGTCCGCGCACCGAGGAGGCCCTGAAGTGCATGGTCACTCTCGGCATCCACGAGTTCATGGTACGCCAGGATGCGCTCGACATGGCCGGTGCCATCCGCAAGGTCGCGGAGGTGCTGCCGAAGACGGTCGCTACACCATGAAGGGCATGAAAATCATGAAGGTTGGCGGATCCGCCCTTCATGCTCTTCATGGTGAGCTTGCCCCGCGTCATTCGAGTCGGAGCAGGACGGTTTCCTGTGGGCCGAGGTGCAAGCGCCAGTCGCCGGCGGTCAGCGGCAGGGTCAGGGGCTTGACCTGCGCGTCGGCGTCGATGCTGAAGCCGGTGGCGCGGGTGGCGCCCTTTGTGGACTCGGCGCGCAGGGCAATGTCCGTCGCTTGGGCCGTGTCCCAGTTGATGGCCAGGAGCAGGCGGCCCCTGGGGCCGTCCACGACGGTGACTTCGACGTCCTCCCCGGGTTGTGTCGCGAACAGGGGCGCGGGCTTGCCGAGGGCGGTTGTGAGCGCCTGATCGAGCGCGGCGCATGTCGCGGCGGCGAAGGGGGCCACCGGGACCTTGAGTTTGGGGTCGCGCACCGGAGTGACGGGCTCGAACAGCCGGATGGCAAGGTCATTGCCGAGGAACACGGCTGAGCCCTTGCCGACCGCGGCCGTGACTGGTCCGTCCGCATTGCGCGGCGGTACGGTATTGCCGAACAGCGGCGCGAGCCGCGGGGTTGGGAGCGTCTGGCCGAGTTCGTCGACCGGCGACAATTCCGAGAGAACGACGACCGTCTTCCCCTGCGCGGCCAAATCGTTGAGGGCGGCAGCCTCCGACTCCTTGAGCGCAAACGGGAACGGTACGAGCACGACGCGCGCTGCCGCCAGGCGTGACGGGTCCGGGTTGTCGAGGTACGTCATGCGGAACGGGTAGCCGCGGCGGAGCAGGAAGTACAGGGCATTCTTGTGCGCGACGAAGCCGCGGTTCGGGTCCGGCGTCTCGCCGAATTCCGCCGCGAGTTTCTTGGTCTTGGCCAGCCACTGCCAGATGTCTTCCGAGTTGCGCGAGCAGAGCACCACGATCTCGCCCGGTTCCTGTGTGCCGACGATGAACGGTTCCATCTCGCGCATCACCTGGTAGGCGGCGGCGAGGCGGCGTGAGGGCGCCGTGGGTTCGACATACGCGACCTTGCCGGTCATATAGTCCAGGTACCACCAGAAGAACTCGCGCGCGCCGTGCACCAGGCAGGAGAGTGCGGCGCCGTAGACCTCGGCGGCGTCCTTGTCGCGGTATTTCTCTTCGAGCCGGCAGACTTCGAGCGTCACGCCGGCGGAGCGTTTCCAGTTGGCCGCGGCCAGGTGGATAGCGGTCTCGGTCGTGTAGTAGTGCGTCGAGTCGCCGAGGTAGTTGTGCAGTTCGATGTACGGGTCGGTCTGGAGGCAGTCCAGGGCCGTGTCCACGCCGATCTTGTCCCACGCCGCGCCGGTGTCGATGCGGTTGTCGCTGCAGATGGGCAGGACGCAGATCATGGTGTCGGTAACGACGGACGGGTTGACCTGCTTGGCCGCGGCAATGGTGCGCTGCAGCCAGGCTGAGGTCGAGTCGTAGCGGAACTCGTTGAGCCGGTTCCAGGCGGGCCCGGGAATGGTCCACGGCTTGGCGACGTCGGGGAGTTCCGTGCCGTAGCGTTTCTGGAACTCGCGCTTGCAGACATCGCAACTGCAGTAGGCCGTCATGGTCGTCTGGTAGAACTTCGCTACCTCGGGGTCCTTGTGTTTCGCGAAGTGGGTTTTCACGCGGTCGTTGGCCCAGTTCCACGTCCATTCGTCCGGCACGACACCGATGCCGTCGAACCCGAACTGGGTGAAGTAGGCGACGGCGCGGGTGTACGCCTCGCCCCAGCGGCCGTTGACGCAGGCCCAGTAGGGGAATTCGGGTGAACGGGTGTCCGCGATGTCAGGCATGGGCGCGCCGACGGTCAGCCAGACCTTGAACCCGCGCCGGTGTGCGTCGCCGACGAAATCGAGCACGCGATCGTCGGGCTTGACGGGGGTCAGTGTGGTACCCGTCATCACGGTATCCCACGATGCGCCGCGGTAGAAATGGAACGCGTTGCAGCCGATGGCGGTGAGCGAGTTGAAGAACTCGTCCCGGAACGTCGGCGTTCCGTCCGTATCGCCTTCGAAGCCGGGGTCCTGGACGAGGTTCTTCGAGCGCGTGCCCTGCGCGTCGAGGACTTCGCCGACGTAGAGGTCGTCGAACCAGGCGCTGCCCTTCAGTTGGCGCAGGAAGACGTGGACGCTGGCCGAAGCGATCGGGGCGGGTGGCTCGTAGATCTGTTCGACGTATTGCCAGTCGGTTTTGGCGGGATCGAAGGCGGCGATCTTCATGGGCCAACTCTCGCCGTTCTTCAGTCGGACATCGAGGTACACCGAGCCGTGGAAGTCGGGAGTGCCGGTCACTCCGACCAGCTTGGCCCAGCCGGCCACGATCAGGGGCCGCGGTTCGGGTTGGTCGAAGGTCACCTGCTGCGAGGCGCCGTGCGCCTCGGTGTCGGTGGCGTTGGTGCAGGACAGGCTGGCCCGGCCGGAATGCACTTCCTTGGCGTCCAGCGTGTAGCCCTGGCCGTAGGGCCCCCATGCCCGGTTCTCGATGGCCCTGCCGGGATTGCAGTAGACGCCGCGGATGATCCCCGGCGGTGCGGTCTCGGCGGCCAGCACCCCGCAGCTGGTCAGAGCGAGAAACGTTCCCATTGCGACCGTCGTCGTTCTCACGGATGGGGCCCTCCCTAAAGGCTGCGTGGCTATGATGGCGATGGCGGCGGACAGACTGGATTGCACCGTCTAGCGTCAGAACAGGTACACGAGATACGACAGTTTGCGGAACCCGTGCGCCGCGAGTGGGTACAGGGTGATGTGGCGGCGGTCGCGCGTGTGGGCGAAATCCGGGGCGTCCCCCGCCGGGAGCGCAAATTCGATCTCGCTGGGGAAGGCGCCTTCGCGGTTGCAGGGCGTCGGGGTCATGGCGGCCAGGGTCGCGTCGTCAATGCGGTAGACGATGTGGGCGGGGCAGGCGTTGGTGCCCAGCGCCATGGGGCCGTACCACAGGCTGCGGCGTTCGCCGAACACGTCCGGGCGCCGGCATGGCTCGGCGCGCACCGACGGTGCGAACTGCAGTCGGAGCACGTGGCGTCCGGCGTTCCGAACGGCCACGGGCAGTGTATCTGCGCCGCGCGGGGCTGGCGGCAGGTCCAGGCCGTCAAGGGTCGCGTTCTTCAGCGGCGTGTGGTGTGGCAGTCGGACCTGGAGTTGCGCTTCAGGGGTACCTTGGAGTTCGACCTCCAGGTCCACCGTGCCCGGGAATGGGTACTGCATGCCTGTCTGAAGGAGCCGGACGTGGCCGCCTGGCACGGGGATGTCCGCGCTGGCGCCGAGGAACAGGTTGACGTGAATGCCGTCCGCGCCTGTCGTGTAGACGTGACGTGCGACCTCGGCCAGGCCGTACGGGCCGTGCATTGAGCAGCACCAGAACGCCTCGACGAATCGGCCTGCGCTGCCGGGCGGCATGGGCCCGACCTGGCCGTGGAAGCCGTTCCAGGTCCCGAACCCGCCACCGGGTGCCTGGTTCATGAAGAAGTGGCTATGAATGGCGCGCTCCGCGGCCTCGAGGTACTCGTACCGGCCGGTGATCTGGTGCAGTTTCAGGTTCACCAGCACCCAGTCGACCTCGGAGCAGCCTTCGTCGGTCTTGGGGTTGTTGAAGGCTTCCGGGACCCCGCCGGTGTCGAGCAGTCCTTTCTCCATAATGAATCCCCACTCCTGCGCGACGCGGTCGACCAGGAATCTTTCGCCGGTGAGCAGGTGCCAGTCCAGCATACCGCGCAGCGAGGCCAGGAAGTGGTGGCTGTGGATCTCGGTATCGAACGACCTGACGCTGCGGGCAATCTGCAGGGCGAGTTCGGCGTAGCGGGGCTGTGGGTCGACCTCGTAGAGGGCCGCCAGGCCGTCGAGGCAGTGCGTGAAATTGGAGAAGACCAGCGCATAGCTGCCTTTCTCGAGTTGCTCGCCGCGTATTTCCGGGCGCAGCCAGTACGGGGTGATGGCCGCGTACCAGTCGGCCAGGCGCCGCGCGGCCTGCAGGGCGCGTTCGTCGCCCGTCAGGGCGTAGTACCGGGGCAGGGCCAGGAGCATCCACGCCGTGCCGGAGACCTGTGATCGGTCGCACGACTCGAGAGACCGTTCAGGGCCGAAGTGACCGTCCGTTGCCTGGTTGCGGAAGACAAGTTCCGCCACCTCTTTGCCCTTGGGTGTCAGGCCGCCGCTGTGCGGGGCCAGGGACACGACGGCATTCAGGTATCGCCCGCTGACGTCCGCGAACCAGGTCCACTCGTGGCCGGTGTACCAGTCGTGGAATGGGGTTGGGTCGTAGGCGAAGGTGATGTCGCTGGCGATCCACTCGGGGCGGTAGACGTCATCCTGCCCAAGGCGGACGGCGGTACGTCGGATGCGTTCGGCCAGTTCGCCGGTTGGCTTGACCTGGGTGGATGCGAGGAGTTGGGTCTTCGCTTGGAGAGTGGGTTGCATGATGTCCCTCCGTTGTCTGCGGTGAGGCAAGGTTGTGCGAGGGTTCAGGTTTCGGGTTTTCATCCGTCGGAAAGAGAGACTCGGCCCCGCTGTACGAGCCCAGGCACCGCGTGCGGACGTGGCCACTGCAGCCTCAGAAAGCAATCTCACGATCGGCTGCAGCGTCGGCGTTGCGCGCCGATTCCAGGCCCTCTTGCACAGCAGGCACAACCTAGTCGTTGCGGGGCCGGTCGGCAAGTGGCCCGCCTTTCACAACCGTAATGCGTCAGCGCCCCCCGGCCGGCGGACCGGCCGGTCAGTAACCCGCAGGGTATGATCGGGCGGTCCCCGCCCGGGAGCCGCTGACGCATTACTCACAACCTCGGGGCGGACTGGCGGCGGTCGCCACTTCCGCTATGGTAACCGGTTTGCGGGCCACCGCATGCGGGGCGTGCGTCGGGGGCCGGGTTTCTTCCGCTGGTTGCCGAGGGATGGCGCGGTCGCGGCTACGGGTACACATGACCATTCGCGAGATCATTGAAGTTGGCGAGCAGTACGTCATCGAGATCATCGGGGGGCGTCGGCGTACCCGATGGGACCGGCTGTTCTGTGCGTTCCTGTTTGCCATCTCGCGAGTGTACGCCAACGTGGTTCTGCTGCGGCAGACGCTCTACGACCACCGCATTCTGCGCCAGCGCATGCTGGGGTGCCTGGTCGTGAGTGTCGGCAATCTGACCGTGGGCGGGACGGGCAAGACGCCGGTCGTGGAAGTGTTTGCCAAGACACTGGCGGCGAAAGGGCGTCGCGTGGCGATTCTCAGTCGCGGCTACCGCAGCAAGGGTAAGCCTGTGCTGCAGCACGTGCGCGACGCCTTCCTGAAGACCAGCAAGAAGACACCGCCGCGCGTCGTGACGGACGGGAAACGGTTGCTGATGGACTCGGCGCTGGCGGGCGACGAACCGTACATGCTGGCGACCAACCTCAGCAATGTGATGGTGGTCGTCGACAAAGACCGTGTCAAGGCCGGGCTGTATGCGATCCGCAAGCTGGGTGCGGACACTCTGCTGCTGGACGACGGGTTCCAGTACCTGCGCCTGCGCCCGCGCCTGAACATCCTGCTGATCGATGCGACGATTCCGTTCCACAACCATCACATGCTGCCGCGCGGTCTGCTGCGCGAGCCGATCCGGAACCTGCGGCGGGCTGACTACGTGTTGCTGACCAAGTCTACGGGCGGCAGTCACATCCGGCACCTGCGTCGTTTTGTCATGCGGCACAATCCGCGGGCGGAGATCATCGAGTGCACACACCGTCCGTTGCATCTCCAGGACGTGTTCACCCAGGAACGGAGGCCCCTGACGTTCCTCAAGGGCAAGCGCCTGGCGGCGATCAGCGGCATCGCCGCCCCGGACAGTTTTGAGAATTTCCTTCCGACGCTGGGCGGGGAACTGGTGTACGCGGAACGATTCATCGACCACCATCGGTTCCGGCAGCAGGAGATCATTGATTTCCTCAATGCCAGCCTGAACCACCGTGCGGACCTGATTGTCACAACGGAGAAGGACGCCGTCCGGTTCCCGAAGATCGATCGGCGCGATTTGCCTTTCTACTTCTTGCGGGTCGAAATTGACATCCTCAGTGGCGCGGAGACGTTCAACGACTGCATTGCGCGCATTTGCTTCCTGTGAGTGGCGCAATGCAACCTGACGGCGAGCACCTCGGACAGGGCTGCGGCCTCGGAAACTTCCCGGGGTCTGTTGCGTTGCGCCGTTTCCTCGCGTAAAATACCAGATGGGTGTGTCGTGTCGGGACCGGATACGTCTCTGTCCCTCAAGTTGTGCCTTCGCATGGGCAATCAGGGGCTGGTTGGCTTGGAATCCCGTCGTGGGGCGGTGCCCGTAGAGCAGGACGGGGAGGAATCGGCCGCGTACGGCATGGGGAACCGGTTCCATCGGGTTTTGTGGCATCGGGAGGTGGCGCCCAGTTCTGTCGGTCCGTTGTCCGATGGCGATGGTTGTGGAGTCGGGTTCCCTGCCGCGGGTGGGTGACCCTTGACGAGGAGTTCCCGAGGATGATTTGCAAGCGCGACGTGTTCTGCCGTTCCCGCGGCGCCCTGCTGTTGCTGACAGGCTTGCTGTTGATCGTGGGAGTGGCTTTCGCCCCGCCTGCCATGGGGCAGGAGAAAGCGGGCGGTGCGCCGGCCAAGCCGCCGGCCAAGGGAAGCAAGGCTCCAGACGCCAAATCGGTGTCAGCCAAGCAGCCCGGGGATGCGAAAGGTGAGGGCAAGCCTGAAGGTACGCCGGAGGCGGCCGCACAACCCAGCGAGCCGCAGCTTGCTCCGGCCAAGTCGCCGTTGTCCGAGACCCGGCTGCAGTTGCTGCGCCAACTTGTCGAGGCGTATTTCGTGGAGAACCCCGAGGAGACCAGCGAGTACCGGCTGGTGAAGGCGGTTCTTGCGAAGTTCGCTGAGACCGACGCGTGTCCCCAGGCCCCGAAGGACCCGGCCATGAGCGACCGGGACATCAAGCGCGCGGCTGCCAATAGCACTCGCAAGCTGGTGGCCGAGAAGTTCCCTGCCCTGGATGAGAAGGTTCTTGTCGATGAGTCGGTGGCCGCCTACCCCATTTATGAGGAAGGGGAGATCGTCACGGTGAAATACCAGGCCAACCCGGCTCGCCCGTCGGTGACGAAGAAGGGGTACTACCATGGACGGAAGGGGGATGTCATCCTGATCGGCGTCGGCGGTGGCAACCCGATTCGCATCCCGGACATGGAAGTGTTGCCCGAGAACAAGGAAGAGCTTCTGAAATTCGACCGGAATGCATCGCTGGTGTTGCGCCAGAACTACGTCGAGGCGAAAAAGAAGGACTACGAGGCCAAGCGGGCCGCGTTTGAGGAGGCGGTCAAGGGGCGTATGCTCGAGGAAGAGCAGAAGTGGGGGATAGCCGCCAACGAGAAGAACGGTCACATCCTGATGGGTGGGCAGTGGCTCAAGCTGAAAGACGCCCTGCTGGCGGTGGCAGTGGCGGTTCGCGGCCAGATGGGTCAAGACAAGGAGACGGCGCGGCAGGAGCGATTGGCTGAACTGGACCGGTTGGCGGGTGTGGCCATTGCGGCACAGGCAACGTTCGACGTGTTTTCCAGCCCACGGCGGTACTGCGATCCGGAGAAGTTGTATACCGAACTGAAGGCCGAGGAGATTCGGCGGGCGGAAGAGGGGAAGAAGGCCAAGGACGAGGCAGAGGCCAAAGCGAAGGCGGACAAGGAGGCGGCGGAAACCAATGCCAAGGCGGCGGAGGCGGAGGCTCTGGCCAGTGCGGAGGCGGCGAAGAGGGCGGCCGCACTGAAGAGCAAGCAGGACGACGACTTTAGGATCAAGTTGGCCTCTGAGAAACCAACCGGAATCCCGATTTGGCTGTACGCGGTCATTGCGCTGGCGCTTGGCGGGGGCGGTGCCGTGACGTTCTTTCTGATCAAGAAGTATTCCACCCCGGACCCGCAGAAGTTCTTCAAGGCCAAGGGCAAGATGCAGAAGAATTTCTGGGCCATGGCGGAAGCCGACCCGGAGCACTTCAAGTACTGCGCGTATCGATTCCCCGATCCGGAGCAGGGCCGGCTCGCCCTGCTGAGTTTGTCGTACATGCAGGATGCGTCCGGTGAGGTCAGGTGCAAGCGGCCGGGCGAAGTCCTCTTCGGCGTGTATCCGCACCAGGACAAGGCGGTGGCCTTCATGGGCGGCACGTCGCTCGGCTATGCCATGTGGCGTGAGGCCACTGCCGTGTGGCCCGAACTGCCGGGCGCCGAGTACTTCCGTGTCAGCACGGCCCCGGACGTGACGCTGGAGGCGCCCAACATCCAGGAACTGATGGCGGACTCCAAGATCAATATCACGTTCGTGGAGCGCAAAGAAGCCGAAGATTACACCATGCACCACATCTACAAGGCGCCCGACGAGCAGAGCGCCATGGCTTTCCTGGAGAAGGTCGAGATCAAGTCGGCGGACGTTCGGATCATCGTGCATACCCCGACGGCCACGTTCCGCAAGGGCCTCGATGGCCTGGTCAAGGACGAACCGGGCAAGGAAGGCGGCGAGAAACCCGCTGCGTCCGAGGCGGGTAAAGAGAAACCCGATTTGGTTGCGGAAGAGAAGAAAGAGGCTCCGGGCTTGGCGAAGGCGGAACAGAAGGAAAAGGAAGCTCCCGCGGTCACGAAGATAGCTCCCGCCGAAAAGGCGCATGAGGCGGACGCGGCGAAGGACGAGGATGATGATGAGGGGGCGGAAACGGAACCGGCGAAAGACGACAAAGATTCGGCCGGGAAAAAGCCGGACGCGCAGAAGCCGCCGATTGTCATCAAGCCCAAGACGGCGTCGCCGCCGTCGGCGCCCAAGAAGGCTCCCTCTGTGCAGGTCAAGGCTCCACCCGCTGCTCCGGCCAAGCCCGCAGCCGCGGAGTCGAGCAAGGAAGGGTCAGACGTAGACGTCCAGAAGAAGCCATCGATTGCCATCGTGTCGAAGGACGCGTCATCGTCTGTCGCTTTGAAAACGCCCGGAGCTGCAGTCAAGATCGTTGTCCCCCCGCCGGGCGCGGTGCCTTCCAAGTCTTCCGGGCCGGTTCCCGCCAAGGTGGCTGCGCCGGCGCCGAAACCGATCGTTCTCATGCCGCCGAAGTCGCCGGCGGCCGCCGCGCCCGAGGGGGAGAAGGCGGTCGCCGAAGGCGGCAAGCCGGAGGCTCCCAAGGAAGGCGGCGAGCCCAGGAAGTCCCTGACTCTCCTGAAGAAGAAGGTGCCCGAGGAGGGCAAGAAGTAGGGCGGGTGGTGGTCGGGGCCGGAGGATGGGTTGAGCAACCTGAGCCGTAACGCCGATGCGATGTTTCTTGGCATTCCCTTTGACGCCGCTGGTCTGCGAATACGCCGACGGGGTCGGCACGGTCCTCCGCGGTGCAGGGGTCCGGGGGAAGTGGGTGCGGACCGGGAACCTTCATTTGACGGTCCTGTTTCTGGGCGAGCAGAATGAGACTGGGCTGCGGTCGCTTTTCGGCGCCATCCGCGACGTGTGTTCGCGGTCCATGGCCCTCCAACTGCGAGTCGGCACTCCGAGCCTGTTCGGCCCGCCGCCGCGAGTGCTTTTTCTCGAATGCCACGACACAGGGACTGACACGTACAAGTCCTTTGCTCTGCGGGTCCGCGACGGAGTTGCCGGATGCGGTCTGGTCCTGCAAGACTCAGTTCTCAGGCAGGAGCCGCTCCCGCACCTGACTTTGGTGCGTTTTCGTGACCCGCAGGAAGCCAGGTCGTTGGCGAGGCATGGGCGCTTTGTTCGCGGTTCCTGGGTCTGGGATGATGCACCCGCGCTTCCCGCGCCGCCGGCCACCCTGTGGGAACTGGCGCGTCTGGGACTGTACTGCAGTGTGTTGCGGCCGGCCGGACCGGAGTACGAGTGCTTGGACGAGTTCCCGCTCGGAGGGAAAGAGGTGTGAGGAGAGGACGGGGAGAGCGGCAGTGGCGCGGGACCTCCGGGGCCGCAGTGGAGTGCTTCGGGCCGTCCCGGCCCGAGATCCGCGCCGGGGACCGGCCGGCGCACTCCGCCTCGGGGGACTGTCGATTTAGTGCCGGCTCGCTCCCGCATGCCGGACCGAGCCGGTCCGGCCACTTTGGGTGTGGTTGCGCATCTGAGGTGGTTAAATCGACGCGCCCTCGGCGCGGGACACACCGAGCCACCGCGCGTCTGATCGCGTCCTGGCCGGGGTGAGCCGCATTCCCGCGAGGTCGAATTCACTCGCACGGGTCGAAAAGGAGAAGCCGTTGCGCAGAGACACGATCACGGTTGAGGTGGCCGGTGGACGGCAATTGCGGTTCCCGGTGGTGTCCGTGAATACGGTCATCGTGGGTGCGGGGGCGGCGGGGCTGAAGTGCGCCGACGCTCTGCACGGCCTGGGCGTGCAGGACGTGGCGGTGGTGGTGGACCACTTGGGGAACGGGGCCTCGAACAATTCCGGGTCGGACAAGCAGACCTACTACAAGCTTGGCATTCTGGGCGCTGAACCGGACAGTCCGATGGAGTTCGCGCAGACGTTGTTCCAGGGCGGGATGATGCACGGCGATCTCGCGTACATTGAGGCGCTGGGCTCCGCACCGGCGTTTTTCGATCTGTGCCGGATCGGGGTGCCGTTCCCGTTCAACAAGTATGGCGGTTACGTGGGGTATAAGACGGACCACGACCCGCGGCAACGCGCCACGTCAGCCGGGCCGAAGACGTCACGGTTCATGTGCGAGCGGCTGCTGCACCAGGTCCGGCATCACGAGATCCCGATCCTGGACCGGCACGAGGCGGTGCGGCTCCTGACGCAGGACGGCACCGACGGGACGCGGCGTGTCATCGGGGTGCTGTGCGTAGACCGGGCGGCGGCTGAGGAGGAGCACTTTGGCCTCACCGTCGTGAACGCCACCAATGTCGTTCTGGCGACGGGCGGGCCGGGCGAGATGTACCGCATCAGCGTCTGGCCGCACGGGCAGATCGGGTCGCACGGCCTGGCGCTGGAGATCGGGGCGGTCGCGAACAATCTGACGGAACTTCAGTACGGCCTGGCCTCGGTCGCCTTCCGTTGGAACCTGTCCGGGACCTACCAGCAGGTGATCCCGGACTACTTCAGTACGGCGGGCGACGGTAGCAGCGACCAGCGTTTCTTCCTGCACGACTACTTCGAGGACATGCCGTCGCTGGCCACGAACATCTTCCTGAAAGGGTACCAGTGGCCTTTCCACGCCGCACGGTTGCAGGGCGGCGGTTCGTCGCTGGTCGACATCGCGGTGCACCAGGAGGTTGCGGCGGGCCGCCGCGTGTTCCTGGACTTCATGCACAATCCGACGCCAGCCCCCGGGATGGCGCCGTTCAGTATTGCCACGCTACGGCCCGAGGCGCGCACGTACCTGGAGCGGTCGGGCGCGGTGCAGGCCACGCCGTACGAGCGGCTCCAGCACATGAACCCGCAGAGCATCGATCTGTACGCGGAACATCACATCGATCTGCGGGAACCGCTTGAGGCGGCCGTGTGCGCGCAGCACAGCAACGGCGGCCTGCGCGGAAATCTCTGGTGGGAGACGAGCGTGCCGCATTTGTTCGCCATTGGCGAAGTGAACGGAACGCACGGGGTGCGGCCAGGCGGCAGCGCGCTGAACGCCGGTCAGGTGGGCGCCATGCGCGCCGCCCAATTCATTGCCGGTCGGTACGGCGAGGCACCTTCGGCGCCGGAGGAGTTCGCGGTTCTGGCCGGTGTGCAGGTGGCCGCTCAGTTCCGCGAGTACACGGGGTATCTGACCGCCAACGCCGACGCGCTTCCGCTCGGCGACATACGGGCCGGCATCCAGGCGCGCATGAGTGCCTGCAACGGGTTTGTGCGCAGTCTAGTGTGGGCGGAAGACGGTCTGCGCGAGGCGCGAACCCTGTACCGCCGCATTTTGGAGCACGGCATTCGCTGTGCCGACCGCCACCAACTCGTTCGGGCAACGGAGGATCGGCATCTGGCCCTGACCAGCATTGCTTGCCTGGAGGCGCTCTGTTTCTACATCCGGAACGGCGGCGGCAGCCGGGGCGGATTCATGGTCCTGGATGACGCGGGGCAGCTCACCGTGGACAGCCGGCGCGGTCGCGAACTGCGGCACCGCGCGGAGAACCTGGACAAGCGCCACGAGATCCTGGAAATTCGCCTCGCGTCTGGCACGCAGGACCAGTTTGATGTGTCTCCTGTCCCCGTCCGGCCCCTGCCGCAGGACGACAGTTGGTTCGAGACGGTCTGGGCCGCCTGGAATGAGGGCCTTATTTTTCGCGAGTAATGGCGGCGCTTCGTAGGCGAAGACGTTCTCTGGATAAGGAAAAGAACCGAGCTGTGCCGGCAAACCTTGAGAGAGAAGAGGCCCCGCCATAGACGCCAGGACGCGCCTGTTCGTAGTGGGCTCGCAGCGCACGGAACGAAGTGGAGCGCCAAGAGTCCATCCGGCGCGTTGTGAGGGTCAGGCGCGGGGATGGTGTCTTGCCCGGCGGATCCCGCCTGTCAGGCGGGGCCGGGACTGCGACACCACTACGAGCGGCGCCGCGACCTATGCCTGTCCGCACGAGGACGTCATCCCGCGCGGCCGGATTTACCCGCACCGGTCGAAAAAGGCGCCTGAGCCGAAACCTGCCAGGCAATGCCGCCGTGGTGGCGCAACGAGTTTGGTTGACCGTACGCGGGACAGAGGCAGCAGCACGATGTCGACACTGTTTCTCATTGCCACACCGATCGGGAACCTGGAAGACGTGACCGACCGGGCCCGGCGCGTGTTGCGCGAGGTTCAGGTGCTCGCCTGCGAGGACACGCGGCGGACCCGGATCCTGCTGGACCACTTCGGGATACCCAAGCCGGGTGTGGTTCTGCCCTGCCACGAGCACAACGAGCAGCAGGTGTGCGGACGGTTGCTCGAGTGCCTGGACCGGGGCGAGAACGTGGCCCTGTGCACGAATGCCGGCTACCCGACGGTCAGCGATCCGGGGTATCTGCTGACATCGCGTGCCATTCAGGCCGGGCACCGCATCGAGGTCATTCCCGGTCCGGGTGCGGTCGAGGTGGCGTTGCTGATGTCGGGGCTGCCGGTGTCGAGCTACACGTTCAAAGGGTTCCCGCCGCGGAAGCAGGGGCGCCGGCGCACGTTCCTGGAGATGGACCGCGAACTGCCGCACACCCTGGTCTTCTTCGAGTCGCCGTTCCGGGTCGGCTCTTTCCTGGCTGACGCCCGGGACGTGCTGGGCGACCGCATGGCGGCCGTGTGCATCGAACTGACCAAGAAGTTCGAGCGCGTCCATCGCGGGTATCTGGGCGACCTGGTGCCGGAGTTCGAAGCGGGGCCGGTCAAGGGCGAAGTTACCATCGTGATTGCGGGGAACCACCCGAAGTTCAGCCGCGGCGCGGCAGAGCCGGCGATGGCGGCACCGGTGGGAATCTGACGGCCAGTCCACGCGCTGGTCGTGAGTGTCGCACCGCCACCGTGTGCACTCCGTACGGCAGTGCTTTTGGCATGCCCGCCGCAGTTCTCCCACTGCGAAGGCGAGAGTGCGGCATGCGTCTGTCCGCCAGTCCTCTGACTGCGGCGCCTGACCCCCGCGCCCGATTCCCCTGCTTGCGGTTGTTCCCCATGTTGGGGCGTGCACCCTGAGCGTTGCCCGCGCCCAGCACGCCGCGCAACGCCTCGCGGTCCGCCAGCGCCAGCAGGTGCTCAAGACCGACACCTGGGTCTGGGGCGACGACGCCCTGGCCTTCGCCGGCGCACACCGGTACATGTAGGAAGGGCACGAAGGGGGGGGCGGCCAGGTCAGCTACGAAGCAGCCATGGTGCGCGAGGTCCCTTCTGCGTGCGGCGCGGGATGCTGATGGCGGCAGCCGACGCCGCCGCCGACCAGCAGCACCGCACCCATAGCGTGAACGGCAAGTCGCCTGAACATGGCGAGAACTATAGCCGGCCTCTGGCCGGTTGCGCGATGCGCGCGGTGACAGCCGGAACGAGGCAGTTCCCTTGCCTCTCCAGACCTCCCACGGCCAAGGACGAGGACCGTGATCGAACGGCTGTGCAGCACATGACCCGTCCGTGACCGGGACGTGCCGGTGCGGGCCGGAAAACCCTGCGCCGCGCGCTTGACAGACGGCACCGTCTGTCGTATGTTAAGATAACGATTAGCTAAACGTTAGCTTTACCGCGTGAAACATAGGGTGGATCGACGATGCGGGTGACGTTGAGGGACATCGCCGAAAGGACGTCGCTGTCAAGAGTCACGGTGTGCCAGATACTTGGCGGCGGCGGCAACGTGATGCCGGAGACACGCAAGCGGGTGATTGAGACCGCCCGCGAACTCGGCTATACGCCCAACAGCGCCGCCAGGGCGATGCGCAAGGGGCGCTTCGACACGGTGGGGCTTCTTCTGAGGGACGAAGCCTACAACATCGAGCTTCCGGCCCAGACCATCGGCGGGATCGCCAGCACGCTGGAAAAGAAAGGCCTGAAGACGATCCTGGTCAAGGCGTCGAACGAATCGCTGCTCAAGGCGAATTCCCTTCCCGGGATATCGGTCAAGTTCATGCTCGACGGCGCAATCGTCAGCTGTTGGGGTGTGATCCCGGACGAGCTGCGCAAGCTGGCGGAAACGCTTGAGTATCCCGTCTGCTGGGTCAACTCCGACATCCCACACAATGCCGTCCGCCCCGACGACCACGGGGCCGGCAGGATGGCGGCCGAACATCTCATCGGCCTGGGCCACCGCAGGATCGCCTATGTGGACTTTTCGGGCTCTCAGCACTTCAGCACGGACGACCGCTGCAGAGGCTATTCCGACGGGATGATCGCCGCCGGCCTGGAACCGTGGGTTTTCAGGCGGAGAATCCCGTCTGAACAACGTTTCGACGGCGCAGCCGAGCTGTTCGCATCCGGCGAACGCCCCTCTGCCGTTGTGACATATTGCACCTACGATGCGATGCCGGTCATCTTTCGTGCGTCTCAGTCCGGGCTCCGTGTTCCCCGGGATCTTTCGGTCGTGACAATAGACGGCAGGATTCCGGTGGCGATGGGGATTCCGATCTCGGCGGTCATATTTCCGGAGCGGGAGTTAGGTGTCGCCGCCGCAGAAATGCTGCTCGCCCGCATCGAAGCAAGGGGGCGGGCCTTTCCGTCGGTCACAGTTCCGTTCAAGGAAATAGCCGGCAAGACCTGCGGCCCGCCTGCCCAGGCGGGGAGCCTGGGCGGATCCAGTGTGTCGTCGTTACCCCAGGCAAGACGATGATTGGGGACACCGGACGGGCATGGCAATCACGATGGCGAGTACGATGGGCAAGAACCAGGGAGAATCAGTATGAATCATGTGAAAACGCTTCTTGCCGGCGCCGTCTCAGCCTTCATCCTGCTGTCGACCACAGATGCGTGTGCATGGGGGCTTGAACAGTGCGCGATCAAGGATCCCGGCCTTCCGCGGGTGCTTCTGATCGGAGACTCGATCCTGGGAGGATACAGATCCGTCGTCGCAAGACAGTTGGAAGGGAAGGCGAACGTCGACGCATACTGCAATCCATATTCGCAGGCCAACAACGAGTGGCATGATGAGCTCAAGGTAATCCTGAAGGGCAATTCGTATGACGTGATTCACTTCAACATGGGGCTGCATGGATATCAGAAAGGCCGCATTCCGGTCGGGCAGTTCGAAACGCTGATGCGCAGATGTGTCGAGACCCTGCGCCGGAACGCGCCGTTGGCGGCCATCATTTGGGCCAGCACCACGCCGGTGACGATGAAGGACAAACCGAAGGAGCTTGATCCGGAGAACAATCCCGTCGTCATAGGCCACAACGCGATGGCCGCCAAGCTCATGCAGGAGTGCAAGATCCCGGTCAACGACCTTTACGGCCTCGTCGCTCCGAAGACGGAACTCATGCTGGGAGATACGGTCCACTGGACGGGGCCGGGCTATGAACTCATGGGGCAGGCGGTTGCGAAAAGCGTCCTTGCGCACCTCCCGCGCCATCCGGTCACCTATATCGTCGACAACCGGAATCCGGCCGCGGACGACAGCAACCCCGGCACGGAAGAGAAGCCGTTCAAGACGATTTCCGCCGCCGCAAAGGCCGTCCTTCCTGGTGATGCAGTCCTGGTTTCGCCGGGCACATACCGCGAATCGGTTCGGATAGAAACCTCCGGCACCGAAGGCCGCCCCATCATGTTCAAGAGCAAGGAGCCGCTGAAGGCGGTTGTCAGCGGCGCGGACGTGATGGAGAACCCGACCGACGAGGGCATGGGCGTGTGGTCCTATGCGATACCTGCGCCCTACCTGCGGGACTGCCAATACACCGGCGGCGATCCGCAGTGGGTATACATGGACGGCCAGCCGCTGGAACGCGCTAACACTCGTGACCGCCTTGTCCCGGGCTCATTCCATCTGGACCTCAAAGGGCTGCGGGCCTTTGTGTCACCGCCGGAAGACACCGACATATCCAAGGTCCTCCTGGAATACTCGCACCGGCACGGGCTGTTCTCGCCGTTCAGCGCCAACAATCAGAACACGGCCGACACCATCGACGACATCCATATCATCGGCTTCACGCTGCAGCACAACGCGAACTGGTTCCGCGGCCTGGGCCCGATACGGGTCTCCGGCCAGAGATGGCTCGTCGAGGGGAACCACATCCGCTGGACTTCGTACGGCGGGCTTGAGACGGCGCACAGCGCCGGCTGCATCGTGCGCGATAACCTGATAGAGTGGGCCGGCTGCCAGGGCATCGGCGGCGGCCCCAACGTCAACCTTCTGATCGAGGGCAACACCATCCGGAACAACAACTGGCGCAGCTTCGACTGGGGCAACGAGGGCGGCGGCTCGAAATGGTCAAGCACCTTCGACTCATGCTTCCGCGGCAACACGGTCTGCTACAACTTCGGCCCAGGCCTGTGGTGCGACGGTGCAAACTGCAACAACGTCTACGAGAAGAACATATGCCACGACAACACGGTCAGGGCGATCTTCTCCGAAATCAACTGGGACGAGGTCATACAGGACAATATCGTCTACAACACGGGCGAGGCGGGCATCATCATCAGCAACGGGCCCGGGATGCTCATCCGCCGCAACATCGTCTTCAACAACGGCATTGGGATAGGTCTCGGCGGCAACCACACCAGGCCGAACGACCACGCCCAGGGCTGGTATCCCAGCGCCGTCGCGCGGATGAATGCCCTCCGCGGCGCGGACAAGCACCGCGTGGCGCTCTGGGAAGCCGGATTCTTCAAATACTATGTCGCCCCCAAGGCATGCCTCATGAACAACGGCGTGATATGGGACAACATCCTCTTCGGCAACTGCCGCACGATGATGGAGGGCCGTGACTACCGCACGCCCTCGCCCATCGACGGATTCGTCAACAACCTCTCCGACCACAACATCTACTGGGCGGCGTCGGAAAAGTCGGTCTTCAACGTTGTATACTCCTATCAGTACGACGGCCTCGACGCCTGGCGCAAGGCCTCCGGGCGCGACGAACACTCGGTCTTCGCCGATCCGCGCGATCCGAAGACCAGGCTGCCCGCCTGGGCCGAGGCATGCCGCAAGGACTGGGACACTAAGATGCGCTCCATCACCGAGGTGGACGGCATCCGCGACGACGGCGTCCGGCAGGAGCTCTACCGCAGCCCCATGGCGCAGATCGCCATCGGCAGGATGCTCCGCTCCCCATATCTCACGGCGGTCAAGTTCGAGGACAAGCGCATCAGGGGCGCCTGGTTTGAGGTCGAGGGCCAGAGGACGCTCGCCGCCTGGACGACAAGCCCCGCGGAGCGGCGTTACCTCCGCCTCAACCTCGGACAGCCTTCCGTCACCGTGGAGAACGGCTACCTAGGGAAGAAGAACGTCGAGCTCGCTGGCGGCTACGCCGACCTGCTGGTGACATACAATCCGGTCTACCTCCGCGGGACTGGCGAGAAATTCGTGGAGTCGCAGTCGGGGATCATCAAGGTGCCGCCGTTCAACATCGCTGAAAAGCCCATACCTGTCACGGTCTCGTTCGTGAACGAGGGCGCGGCGCCGGCGTCCCTGAAGGCTGTATTTTCGCCGACCGCGGGCTTCGCGGTAGAACCTCCGTCCGCGGAAAAGGAGCTCGCCCCCGGCGTCACGCATGAAATCTCCCTGACGCTCAAGCCCGACGGCTCGTTCCGGCGCGGAACGGGAATGCTGCGCATGGACGCGTCGCTCGGCAATGAGAAGATTCGCCGCACCGCCGTCTTCTCGGTCGGCGAGGGGGACAAGAAGATCCCGCGCCTCGCAGGTGAAGTCAGGATTGACGGCCAGCTCGACGACTGGGGCGCGACCGTCAAGGACGCCATCCCTCTTGCAACCATAAACGACGCAGGCCAGTATCTCTCCGGCCCCAAGGACGCCTGGAAAGGCACGGACGATTCGAGTGCCCGCCTCTATGCCGCATGGAAGGCGGACGCGCTGTATCTCGCCGTTGTTGTCAAGGACGACAAGGTGATTGCGTGTGCTGGCTCAAAGAACGAATGGGGCACTGTCCAGCTCGACAAGTGCGACGCCGTGGGAATATCCCTCGACGGTCGCGCCCCGGACATGCAATGGCAGAAAGATCTGAACCTGGGTTGCTACGATGCGACCGTGAGTCCTGCCGCCGAAGGCAAGCATGTCCTCTCGCCCAACTGGCGCACCAATGCCGTTCAAGGAGTAAGTGCCGCGACAGCCCTTTCCGAGTCAGGCTACATAGTCGAAATCGCGATTCCCCTCACGGAAAAGAACTTCCCCGCAAAGCAGTGGAGCGAAGACCGCCCCGTCAAGCTCTCCGTGCTGCTCTTCGATTCCGACGATCTGTCACCTGATGCGAAACGCAAGGTGCTTGGCTGGTGCACGAGCCCGAACCAGAAGAACTCCGAGGATACCAGCGGCTGGGCCACAGTCATACTGGCAGGCGAGCGCTGACAGCATGTTCCGCTGCCAGGGATCGCGTCATGGCAGAAGGAGCCAACCGAGGGCTGCTACCAGATCGGCGTCAGCCCCGGAAAGGGCGATGTCCCAACGAACACGATGGTCTATCAGAAAAGAGTGGCGGGACTTCAGTCCGCGACATCCCTTACCAGCACTGGATAAATTGTCGGAATAGGGGAGAGCGCCGATGTCATTGTGGCACCGTATCAAGCATCCATGCGTATGGTTCACGGAACAGGATGTCCCGCGTTTGAAGAGAAACGCGGAGACGGAGTTCTGGAAGCCGAAGTTCGAGCAGTGGCGGACGGAGCTTTCCGGCAAGGAGCGCCGTTCCGGGCTTCGGCATACGGTTGCTTTTTCCTGTGTGGCGCCTATGTTCGATCAGTTCGGGCGCGTGGGGTTGTGCCGGGGTGCGTGACCTGGCCGTGTCGTTTCGGTCCACGTGATCCCGGCGAGCCACACGCAGGAAGGCGGACGCGAATGGGGTCTGGACACGGCCTGCCTCAAATGCTTGCCGAACTGTCCCGGCCCGGGGAACTGGTGCAACCGGTCCCCGACGCGGCGGACAAGGCGGTGCAGTGTGTCGCCTGCGCCCACATGTGCCGCATCCGCGACGGCGGGCACGGCGTGTGTCACGTTCGGTTCAACAGCGGCGGAACACTGCGTGTGCCGCACGGATACGCGTCGAGTGTGGCCTGTGACCCGATCGAGAAGAAACCGTTCTACCACTTCCTTCCCGGTCGTGACGCCTTGAGCTTCGGCATGCTCGGCTGCAACCTGCACTGTCCGTTCTGCCAGAACTGGACGATTTCCCAGGCGTTGCGCGATCCGGAGGCGGTCCTGTCGCCACGGCCGTGCAGCGCCGAGCAACTGGTCAGCCTGGCGCGGCGCAACGCGGCGCCGATTCTCTCCAGCACGTACAACGAGCCGTTGATCAGCAGCGAGTGGGCCGTGGAGATCTTCCGGCTTGGCAAGGCGCACGGGTTGTTAACCACGTATGTCTCGAACGGGTTTGCTTCGCCGCAGGTTCTGGAGTACCTGGACCCGTGGCTGGACGCCATGAACGTGGACCTGAAGTGTTTTTCGGACGAGGGATACCGCACCTTGGGCGGCCGGTTGGATCCGGTCCTGGACACCATTCGCGCGCTTTGGGCACGCCGCAAGTGGGTCGAGGTCATTACCCTGATCGTTCCGGGGTTCAACGACTCGGACCGGGAATTGGCGCAGATCGCGGAATTCCTCGTCTCCGTCAGTCCCGACATTCCCTGGCACGTGACGGCGTACCATGCGGACTACAAGATGGCGCAGGGGCCGGCTCGTACATCCATGGAGCGGTTGCAGGCGGGGGCGGAGATTGGCAGGAAGGCCGGCCTGAGGTATATCTACGGCGGGAATCTGCTCGGGCTCGGTCGCCACGAGAACACCTACTGTCACTCGTGCGGGCGGTTGCTGATTGAGCGCCGTGGGTTTTCGGTGTCCCGCAACGAGGTCGAGGCCGGCGGCGTGTGCCCGGGGTGCCAGGCGCGAGTCCCGGGCGTCTGGCAGGTTCCGGAGTGTACGGTGGCACGAATGCGTCAGTGAAGATGGGCAGCCAATTCGGACGGCTCGGGAGGCCCACCGCCCTCCATCGTCTCGTTCTCAGAGTCGGGTTAGGGCGAGTGGCCTCAGGAACCATCCACCTATGATGCATGAGCGGTGTAATGCGTCAGCGCCCCCGGCCGGCAGACCGGCCGATCATGTGTGGGCGTTACTCACTGTTTGTTCGGGTCGTTCTGGCAAAGTGGCGGGAGCGAGCCGCTCCCGCGGGTGCCGGAGCGAGCCGCTCCGGCCACTCTACCGCAGCCCGCGAGTAACACCAACCTACTATGATCGGCCGGTCCGCCGGCCGGGGGGCGCTGACGCATTACTGAGCGGTGGCGTTGCGCGGTTGCCAACTGGCGGTTGACGTCCTATAATGTTCCGGTGCGGTGGGGGTGGTAAGGGGAAGACGCGGGGGATGAGTTTGTTGTGTCGTTGGGGCGGGTCCCGCAAAGAGGAGAGTGCGAGGATGATTCTCTTCCGTTGCGAGTGTGGTTCGTCGTATTGTGTCGAGGACGGTTGTGCCGGCACGGTTGTGTCCTGTGACCGGTGCAATGCCCAGCTCGAAGTCCCGGCCGCGTCGGACCCCGAGGTTTATCTGGTTTTCTGCTCCGGCGATCCTGAGAACGGCGTGCCCATGGCTCAGGAGCAGCTCAGCGCCTTGATGGCGTCGGGGCGGGTTCAGGGCACCGACCTGGTTTGGAGCGAGGAGACCTGGCGTCCGATCAGCGAGGTCTTCGGGGAGGGCGGGCCTGCCAAACCCCAGCTCCGGTTGAAGAAACGCGACGGCGGACATCTGTCTGAGGAAGAGGCGGAAGAAGTCCAGAGCCTGTCCCCGGTCCAGAAACTGGATATAGACGTGGTCCCGCCGCCCGCCGGGGGGGTTGCGGGAACAAGAGGTTTTGCCGGGAGGAACAGAGAGGCTCCCCCGACTGGACCGCAGGACGGCGAGGCGAAGAAGAGGTCGCCAACCCGCCAGGCCGTTTACTGGGGGATTCAGGTCGTCCTGCTGGTTGTCGCGGTCTACTATGGCTACCTGTGGGGGTTTGGGCCGCTGCTCTCGCATCGGCGCAATCTGCCCACCCACCTGTTTGTCCACAACCACGATGACGTCAAGTACAACGCCGTGCTAGGGTGGCGCCGTCTCAAGAGTGAGTTGCTGCCGAACTCGTTCTGTGACTTCGAGATCTACGTGGGCATGAAAGAGAAGCAGACGTTGACCCTGACGCCGCAGACCGGTGGCGAGTCCTACAAGGTCAAGGTGCCGCTGCGTCCCGGTGCCGTCATTCTGCTGAACTGCAAGAAGAAAGGCGAGTACGGCGTGTTCGACGTGGCGAAGGTCAAGACCCGTGACATCAACGATGTGCTGGGCAAGCTGGCCCGGGAGATTGCCAGCAACGACTCGCCCGACTCCGCCTTCAGTGTGCATTCGGCCATCCGCGACATTGGTCAGGAGGCGTTTCGGACCACGTCCAAGGAGTTGTTCTACGATTCCGAGCAGTACCAGTTCTCCCGTGTCGCCATGGTAGGACTGGACGAACTGACGAAGAAGGACGGGGCGCCGCGGCCGGTGCTGGTGTGTCCGCCCGAACTGCGCCTCGAGTTCGCGAACGGCACGGGGTTCTTCTCGGATCTTCGCCCCAAGAACGTGGACAATCGGCTCTCGTTGCCCGCCCGGGAGTTCAAGCTGAACAAGGGCCGGACGATCAAGGTGGGTGCCAATCCGCAGCTCGAGATGCGTGGCGACGAGAAGCACGTCGGTCTGGTTCTGCGCATCATGCCCTACCACGAGAAGTCCGACGAAATGACCTTTAACGGCACTTGGACGTACCAGGCAAACCTTGATCTCACCGCGGCGAAGAAGCGCTGGGCATGGTCCTGGGACTACACCGGGACAGCCACCGACAAGGAAGGCAAGCTTATGAGGCTGCTCCTCAAGGTCGACGGCAACGGCAAGGAGTCCAAGAAGGTCGGTGAAGTCCTGCGGTAACGCGTCAGCAGGGCTGTTTCAAGATTTGTGACCGTCACGTGCGGCGAGTACCCCCGGCGTGTCCCCACGCCGGGGGGGGGCGGCCTGAGGACAGGCCGCCCCTACTTGGTGTGCGCAGAGGCGTGGCCTTCCGAGACGCGGGGCCGGATCTTGAAACAGCCCTGACGCGTCAGGCCCAACTCCTTGCGTTCTGTTCCATAGTGTGGTATCGTTATGGTGTCTGGCCGGAGCGCATGAACGCGGTGCGAGGCCGAACTCCATCGGGGTCCGATCAACCGAGAGGCGGGACGCATGAGAAGGCGCCGGTTTACCCTGATTGAGTTGCTGGTGGTCATTGCCATCATCGCCATCCTCGCTTCGATCCTGCTTCCGGCTCTCTCGAAGGCCAAGGAGAAGGCGGCCTGCTCCGAGTGTCAGTCACGGCTGAAACAGTGGATAACGGCGGCGCTGATGTATGCCGACGAGAACGACCAGCGCATGCCCACGCACGGGGATGCCTGCGGTGTCTCAAAGGGGTGGGGAGATCCGAACAACCGTTGCGAGTGGGAAAAGGCAGCCCCCTTTGTCGGGATCTATCCCGGGAACACCATTTCGAGAAACGAGCTGTGGTACTGTCCTGCGGTCGTTGAACAGCAGTTCCAGACTTACAGCGCCGGTTGGACCTACTTCAAGAAGCAGCGGAAGTACGGTTGGAACATTACCGGCATGAGTTTCAACGAGGGCTTTCGCTTGCAAAGGATGACGGCCCCCCACATTACGGTCATTCAAGGCGACACGCTTTACACTGGGCCCTACATCCGCTGGCAGGACCCGAGCGGCACCGACTGTGCAGGCGACCAGGGCATCGTTACCTGGGGCTGCCTCTCGCTTCGCCACATGAACGGGTCGAATGTCACGTTCGGTGACGGCCACGCCGCGTGGTACAACTACAACAGCATGCGGGGCGATGCCGGCGCGGGCAAGGTCAAGTGGTCCAGCCCGCACTGAGCCCGGGCCCCTTCAGTTCCATGGGAGTGGCGGGGGCTGGGCTG
>MHBL01000204.1 GCA_001803235.1 Lentisphaerae bacterium RIFOXYA12_64_32 | reverse complement strand
GTTCAGGGCGTCGTACGTGCGGCGGGTGATGTTGCCCTGGGCGTCGATGGTTTCGGTGACATTCCCGCGGCTGTCGTAGGCGTGGATGGTGGGGTTGCCGTCGCGGTCGAAGATGGTTTCGGTGCGACCGTTGATGTCATGGGACAGCTCGATGCGGTTGCCGTTGGCGTCGATGGTGGCGACGATGCGGCCATCGCTGTCATACTCGGTCTTGAGCGGGGTGATGCCGCGCGGGTCTTTGATGCTGGTGATGTAGTGCACGGGCGCGCCGTTCTCGCCGTAGACATACTCGACGGTCTCGTAGGTCGAGGTGGCCGCGTCCTTGAGCTTGTTGACCTTCCAGAGGTTACCGGCGCCGTCATAGTCGTACGTCACTTGGGCCGGGCCCGTGGGCTGACCTTGAGCGTCCAGGCCGGCCGGATCGTGAATGGCGACGATGCGGCCCTGGGCATTGCGCTGGAACACCACGCGCTTGGTCTCCTGGCCCAGAGCGTTGGTGTGGACGATGTTGTCGCTGCTGATGGAGATCTGGTTGCCGGCGCGGTCGTCGATGCGCTTGAGGTGGCCCTGGCCGTAGGTCTGATAGAAAGACCCGTTCTCGTCGAAGTGCCCGCCGGTATTCTCACGCTCGATATGGTACCTAGCGCCGTCCTTCATGGTCAGGATGAAGCCTGGGAAGTCGAAGTTCTCCCAGGGCGTGGCCATGCCGGCCGCGTCCCAGTACGGCTCGATGAAAGGCAGGACGCTCAGATAGTTGCTGCAGGTGGGGACGAGCGTGGCGTAGGTGCCAGGGGATGCAGTCCACGTGGCGCGATAGCCGTAGGACGCCTTCTCCATGGAGTAGGTGAACGTCGTGCGGTTGCCGTCAGGCATGGTGATGGTGACGTCGCGCCCGCCACCGGTGTGGATGTCGAATGGGGTCTCGCCGTCCTCTTCAAAGGCAATGCCGCGTTCCTCGTCGATCTCCATACGGATATCGGCAATGGCGTAGCTCCAGCCGGGGCCGAAGTCGGGGGACGAAGATTGGGACAAGGATTGGGACGAGGATGCCAGAAGGCTGTTGTAGGTACGGATGACACTGATCGGGAGCCCGGATACCGGAATTATGAGGTCCTGGGTTGACAGGAACTCATATTCGGAACCGCATATATAAGGGTTTGGCGAACAGGGATTTGACCGCATATAGGCATCCAGGGCAGAGACAGCAGCACGCGTGCAGAGCGGTTCAGCCTGAACCAACGCCACCAACACTCCCGGGCGAGGCTGGAACAGGTCGAGGCGATACACTTGGGGCGTGGCTGGCCGCTGGGGTGTGGTGTGGCATGCGGAGCGCGGCGCGGGACGCGTGGGAACAGCAGCGGGGCCGGCGCATGGGGCGGCGGGCTCGACACAGGTACGCAGTCTGGCCTCAAGAGTGACGACCGGGTCAGGCAACGTTGGCCGCGTGATCATGCCCCAGGCATCAGCCGGGATCAACAGCGGCAGGAAAACGGCGAGAAGGAACAGTGACAGCAGACTCCGGCCGCGGCGAATGGAGAGCGGTTCAGTTGTCCTGCTTTGGATCAACCTCAACTCCATCCTTCACACAGCGACCCCTGCGCTGTGTGTCCTCCCGTCAGCGGCCAGATCCCGGTGTCCCATCACATCAGGCATCAGGAAAAGCGCGCGTAACGCGTAGCCCTGCGAACAAAGCGGGGAAAGCCAACGCCATCACGCTGCCGTGCCGCGTCGACGTGGGACTGGGCACTCAGATGTCGAGATCGTCGATGTTCTGGGCGTCGATGACAGCGAGCAGGAGCGCATCCAGCTTCTTGACCGAGTCAATGGCCTGGACCCGCTGCTCGCGCACTGCATCGACGAACCGGAACTTCCGGCGCATCTGCATCAGCAACGCGTCGCGCTTGGCCTCGACCATGCCTTCCTGTCTGCCCTTGACCCTGCCGCGTTTCTCGTAGACGGTGATCATCTTACCCACCTCTGCATATTTCTTGTCGGCCTTGATGATAGTTTCAAAGCGGTGTTCCTGCTGCGCATCCAGCGGCGTGTAGGTCTCGACGAAATCGACCAGCAGGCTGCGCCGCGCCGCGTTCACCCGACTGCCGGAGATCATCCGCAGGAAGTCCGCCTTCATGCGGACCACATCTCTCTTACTGTACTTCATTTTCGCGGCCAGGGCAAAGGCCAGCGGGTTCTGTTGCCGGAGATAGGTGCGGGCATCGAAGTCCCGCAACCGGATCAGGTGGTACCGAAACGCCAGGTACGTCTCGCCGGCGACCTTCAGGCTGTAGCCGTCCGGCAGTCGCTCGCGCCATTCTCCGTCATCGCTGAACAGGGCAATGGGCAGGATCGGCTGGCGATGGCGGAGGAACAACTGGCAGTGGTACTCGCACATGCGCCGCGGGAAGGCCGCTTTCCGTTTGCTCTCGAACTCGGTGTGGACCAGGATCAGTTCGCGACCGCCGCCTTTGAGCCGCACCTGCACGACCAGGTCCATGGCCCGCCTGCGGCCGCGCGGCAGGTCCAGGAACTCCTCTTTGTCCAGGAACTGAATGGACCGGAAGTCGATGGTCGCCGCCTGCTCGGGCAGGAACAGCTCGATGAACTC
>MHBL01000203.1 GCA_001803235.1 Lentisphaerae bacterium RIFOXYA12_64_32 | reverse complement strand
TAGACACGCCGGACGGTTTCACCGGCTCGGTGGCGCTGAACTGGACCATTCCCGGCGCGCCGTTCGGGCTTTCCGACACGTTCAAGCAACTGCGCATCTACCAAGTGGACTCGGCCAACGTCGACACCAGCGGCAACCCGACCGGCAACGTACTGGGCGGTTCCGACCGGGATATGCTGGCTGTCAACACCTACACAGGCATCAACAAAGACACGTATCTCGTCATCGTGGTCAGCACTACCGAGTACGTGCTTCCCGGCACAAAGCGCCATGTGACCTACACCCTTGAGCCGTCCGGCGCGCGTACGGCCGGCGCGCAGTGGAAGGTGGATTCCGCCACCTATCACTCCGCCTGGCAGTCCAGTGGCAGCACGCTTGACGATGTGCCCGCCGACGAGACCTGCACTGTGTCGTTCAGCAGCGTGTACGCCTGGTACAGCACGCCGGCGAACGTGAATATCGCGAGCGGCTCTTCGCCTGTGAACGCCACGGCCACGTACACCGCGCTGCTGCCAGGCACGGTGACCACGACTATCTCGCCGTCCGCCGTGGTCACTGACGGCGCCAAGTGGCAACTGAACAAGGACACCGACCCCACGTACTACTCCGGCGACCTGGCATCCGCCGCGACACATTCCCCGCCCGGCGCGGGCGCCTACTACGTGCGGTTCGTGCCGGTCAGCGGCTGGACCAAGCCGTTCGACATCACCGGCATCAGCGTGGCCGCCGGCTCGGCCCTCACCTACAGCGGCGCGACCTGCACCTATTCCGGCGTGGTCGCCTCGCCCATCTCCATCGTCACCACAGAGAGCGGCGGCCAGGCCACGCTGCAGGTTTCGCTCTCTCTCGCCCCCGTCGCGGACGTCACCGTAACCCCGACCATCATTGCCGGGACCGGACAGCATGCCGATGCGCTGGCGGCGACGTGGGAGATCCTGGGTCGCGGCGATCCAACGATCACGTTCACGTCCGCGAACTGGAGCACCCCAAGGACGATCAAGGTCTCGCCGGTCAACGATGGCCAGTCCAACCCCGACGGCTACCGGACGTTCGCTCTGCAACTGGCGTCGGTCTCGGGCGACACGCGGTACAACAACTTGACACGCGCCATCCCTGGCGCCACTTACGACACGACCGACCCGGTCATCGTGCAGGGCGACAGTGTTGCCGTGACCATGGATGAGGACAGCAGCCCGACCGCATGGACCGCGCCCACCGTCACGGCGGTGGATGTCGAGACCGATACGCTGACCTGGTCAAAGGTCAGCGGTCCCACGCACGGCACCGCTGTCGTCAGCGGCACCGGCATCTCGCCGACCACGTTCACCTACGTACCGCCCGCGAACTGGAACGGCAGTGACAGCTTCGTGATCCAGGTCAGTGACGGCGGTCGCGGCACGGACACCATCACGGTGAACGTGACGGTCAATCCACGCAACGACCCGCCGCAGAATGTCGCGTCGCCGCAGGTCACCGGAAGTCCGGAGTTGGATAGTGTGTTGACCGCACAGGCAGGAACGTGGAACGATCCGCTGGACCTGCAGCCGGGGACGGTGACTTTCTCCTATCTCTGGTACCGTGCGGACTCCGCCACAGGAACCAACGCGGCTGCCATCTCCGGCGCCACGGCCGACCAGTATACGGTAGTCGGCGCTGATGTCGGCAAATATCTCTGCATCGCTGTGACCGCGACCGATGACGGAGAAGGGCTCCCGTCCCAGCAGAGCACGACCGCCACGAGTGTGTACGTGGGGCCGGTCCCTGAGCCGGTGACCGTGATCGCGACGCATTCTGTGAACGGGGATGGCTACAGGTCGCCTGGCGTTGCTTCCATCACGTGCACGTTTGAGTACCCAGTGGACCGCACGCTGCTGTCGTTGCTCTGGCACCCGACGCTGCCCGCGGGTTGGACGCTGGCCTCTGTAACCGGCGACGGTACGCCGGAGATTCAGCAGGGCGACATTGTCCTTACCGGCAGCCTCCTGGCAAATCCCGTGCACATCACGTATCTGGCCAACGTGCCCGCCGGCCAGAGCGGCAGCAAGCAAGTGAGTGCGGTCGCGCAGTTCCTTGTCAACGGCATGACCAATGCGTGGACGGTCCCCGCCGCACCTGATCCGGTCAGCCTTGCATTGCAGGTCTACCACACCGCCGATTACCGTGACTCGCGTTGGGTGATTGACGGGACCGAGGTGAACCGGGTGCTGGCGTACTGGCGCGCGGGCGCCTATCACGTCGATGCCGCGGGGCTGGACGGGTTTGTGGCCGGCGCAGGTTCGACGAGCGGTGGCTATCACGCGGCTGACTACCGCGATACGCGCTGGGTCATCGACGGGACGGAAGTCAATCGTGTTCTGGCGTACTGGCGCGCTGGCGCGTACCATGCGGACGCGGTCGGCTTGGACGGCTATGCGGCCGGCGCGGCGCGCACCCAGGGCACGCGCGACACCGTCACGGCGGCACAGTCGATGGTGGAAGCCAAGTACACGGCGGGCCAGACCATCACGATTTCGAACACGCTTACGTACACCGGGACGCTGTGGTCGCTGTTGTGGCGCCCGCACCTGCCGACGGGGTGGACCGTGGTTCCCGATTCGCTGAGCGGTGACGGGAGCATGGAATTGGTGGCTGGCGAGATGGTGTGGACCGGTTCGCTGCCGGCCAGTCCGGTTGATTTCGCCTATCAGGTGACCGTTCCGTCCGACGCGACCGGGGATGAGGCGATTCAAGGCGAGGTCGAGTACCAACTTTCCAGCATGGCGAACCCGGCCACGACCAACGCCACACCGGACCCGATGACGGTCAGCGACCGGCCGTCGCTGACCAATTGGGCCTTCACGGTGTCGGGTTCGCCCGCGGCCCCCGCGACGGTCACACTGGGTATGTACCCTGACGCTACGGACGGCGTGGACGATGGAATCGACATCACCGTTCCGCCGTCCGTGCCGGGCGCCGATGGGGTGATCTACCTGATGAGCGATCCGCTGGATCTGGACGGCGTGACCTTCCGCACCGACCTTCGCGCACCCGACGCTTCCGCCATCTGGTATCTGGTTGCGGAGACAGGCGCCAACCCCATGACTTTGAGCTGGGATGCGGCGAGTCTGCCGACCGACACCTGTATTGCCATCGATGAGGTGGAGGAACAAGCGGGTGTGTTGACGCCGGTCGACGGGTCGCTGGTCTTTGCCACTGAGGCGGGGCTGCTCGACATGCCGGCGGCCGAGCTGCGGTTCTATCGCATCCGGTATCTGCCGGTGGTCACGGCGCAAATCGACCTGGCGGAAGGCTGGAACATGACCTCGCTGCCGGTCGAGCCGCTCGACGGCGCCGCCACTCATCTCTTCGGTTTGCGCGGCCAAGACGGCGACGGCGGGGCGCTGAGGGATGGCCGGCGCGGCAGCATTTACAGTTCGTCGATTTGGGAATGGAACCATGCGGCACACGTCTATGAACATGCGGAGGTACTGCACGCGCTGGGCGGATACTGGGTCATGGCTTCCGTCTCCACTACCGTGCCGGTTCGCGGCATCGCGGTCGAACCGAAGGTCGAACTCCTGCGCGGATGGAACATGACCGGGGTCGGGGTCGACGCACCCCTGCCGGACCTCGGTGCTTTGGCGGGGCCGGTCTGGACGTATGCCGGCGGGCCGGACTACCAGGCTGCCACGGCGCTCGAAGCCTGCAAGAGCTACTGGTTCTATGCCCTGCGTACGGTCACGCTAGACCTATCCGGTAAGTAGGCTGTAGGTGAGTCGGCCGCAAGCTGTTGTGAACGCGGGCCGAGAGGCAAGGGGGAGAAGGTCATGGTCACTGGGTCCAGGCGGGAGCCGCGCGTTTCCCGGACCGCCTGAAGGCGGGACTACGAACCTGGGCGGGCGCGAGGCTTGCAGTACGGCGATCTGGAGCCCACCCTACGGCTTGCCGCTCTGCGCCGGTGCGACGTAGACGCCGGTGTACTGCACCGCGACGGCCGACGCACTGCGCAGGGCCAGGTCGACGGTGGCGGTCTTCTCCGGCAGCGGCTGGCGCAGTGTTGCTTTCTGCCACTGGTAACTGCAGGGGAGATCTGACACTTCCACCGGTGCACCGAGCGGCGTGCCGGCGGCGTCGCGACAGGTGAACGTGACGCGTGCCAGGCGTTCGGGGACATCGCGTGTGCCGATCTTGGGCGGGTCGCAGACACGGTAGAAGAACGACACCGCCAGTTCTCTCGTCCCGGCGGGAATCTGTACCTGCGTGGTTGCGGACCCCGCACCCGCCACCTCGACGCAGCCGCCACCCGGGACCCGTCCGCAGCCGTCGTCGTGGATCAACTCCCCGTGCAGGCCGGTCTCCGCGGCCTTGGCGATTCTGCGGACCAGGCAGCGGTTGTTGCCGAGGTCTTGGCGGACACGGTACGGGCCGTCGTTCCCGGCGGCACTGCCCTGCACTACGATCAGGTCGAAGGCCCGTGGTGCCACGGCAGTGCCGGGCTTAACTTGCAGCACGCGCCGGTTCCGTTCTTCGAGGATCGCCAACTCCGGCAGCGCAGTCTTGCCGGGCCGGTTCACGGCTGCGCCGTCGGCGAATGTCCACGCGTCCGCGACGCCGGGGCCGCCTTGCGTGAACGCCGCGTTCCGAACCAGGTTGTTCGGCCGCGCGTGATCCGACTCCAAAACATAGGCACTGGGCGGCTGCGGCGACGGTTGCCAGCGGACCTGGGGTGCGGCACCCGGTGTCTTGATCTCGATCGCGTCTAGTGTGGGCGCCTCACCTGCGGCTGGGAGGACCGCGACGTGGAAGACGCCGTCGTGGATCACCGCGGCGGGTACGGCGGTCTCGGTCCAGCCGTCTTTCACTGCGGACTCCGCATTCGCCCAGCGTTCCGTCGCCGGTTGCCACAGCCGGACGGTGCCGAGGCCCGTGCCGGTGAGCCGCAGCACGACGCGTTCGGGGGTCGCACCGTTGCGGAGTCCGCACCGGAAAAGCAGGCCCTTGTCGAGCGGCACGCCGTCGCCGTCCGGCTTCGCGATGAGTCCGTACTCGTCGTTGCGGCGAATGGCGTCGAGCGTGAACCCGGCCGTGACTTCGTGGTCGGGATCGGGGTGGTCCGGTTGGCTGGTGTGGAACGGCCGGGCCTTGGTCGCATCGGGGGCGGTCGTGTCGGTCGGCGCGTCATCGAGTGCCCAGCCCTTGATGAACGGCCGCGCGTTGGCGAGCCCCATCTGATTGAAGACCCAAGTCAGACCGTTGACGATGGTCGTGTGTCCGTCGGTGTCCGGGTGGATGCCGTCCGAGACCATGCAGCGCAGCGGCGCATCGAGGGCGAACGTCAGGTTGAAAACGTCGACGAACCAGGCCTTCTGCTCTTCGGCGAACGCGCGGACGAACGCGGCATTTTGCGCGAACCGGTCGTTTGTGCCCGGGTGATTCGCACCGTGCGCATTGTCATCGACCGGGAACGGGCTCATCAGCACCGGCACCGCGCCCATGTCGCGGATGCGCCGCAGCATCTCGCGCCAGTTGTTGCGTTTCGGTTCCGGAATCTCTCCGTCGTTGATGTACATCACCACGACCACGTCCGGACGGTGCGAGGCGACGCGGACGTGCCAGCCGGGCTCGACGGCGCAGTCCGTGCCTTCGTAGTCGGCACGCGCCGGTTCGCACAGGTACAGCTCGGAGTTGCGCTTCGGGGGGTGTTCGACGATGTGATCGATGGTGTGGGTCTCGCCGTTCACGGTGACCTTCATTCCCGGGAACGGTCCGGTTCCCCAACTCACGTTTTCGCCATAGAGCACGTTCTCGCCGGCCTTGATTCGGACCTTGCCGCCGGTCATGGGCAGCACCTGCGCGTCGGAGTTGCTCCCGCCCACGCCCGTGTTGATGACCCGTACGGGGAAGGTGCGGCTGATGAGTTGCGGGAAATCGATGGCCAGGCCGCGTCCGCAGGTCTGGCTGTCACCGGTGAACACCACCTTCACCATTGAGTCGACCGTGACGGTTTCCGGGTCGGGGTCGGTGGCCGTGGTGGCCTCGGCGCGGCGGAGGAAGTCCCGGACCGCGGCCAAGTACTCGGCGGGCTTCTCGATGGGGTGCATGTGTGACGCATCCTTGAGCACGAGCAGTTCCGAACCGGGCAGGCAGCTTTTGTAGAAGGCCGACGTTGCCGGCGTGGCCTCGTCGAACTCGCCGCAGGTGAACAGGACCGGGATGCGGATTTCCTTGAGCCGGTCCGTCCGGTCGTAATTTGCCAGCGTTCCCGTGCAGGTGAACTCGCTCGGTCCCCACATGTGCCCGTAGACTTCGAGCCCGAGTCCTGCGAACGCGCGGTTGATGCAGTCAGGCCACGGTTCCAGCCGGCACACGTGTCGGCGGTAGTATGCCATCATGGCCTCCTGGTACTGGGGCGAGGCGAAGTCTTTGCGCGCTTCGCAGTCGCGAATGGTCTGGCGCACGGTCTCGGGCATCTTCTCCAGGTAGGCCTGCTGGTCGGCGATGAACCGGGGCGCGGACAGGGCCGGTCCGGACAGGATCAGGCTCTCCACGCCGGTCGGCTTGCGGGTCAGCATGTAGTCCACCGCGAGCATGGTCCCCCACGACTGGCCCGTGATGTGGACGCGTTCGAGCCCCAGTGCGCTCCGGACCTGGACCAGTTCCTCGACAAACCGCTCCGCCGTCCACAGCGACTTGTCCGAAGGTCTTTCCGACTTGCCGCAGCCGAGTTGGTCGTAGAAGACGACGGGGCGCTCGTCGGCGAGCGCCTCGAGCGGTTCGAGGTAGTCGTGCGGCGCACCAGGGCCGCCGTGAAGCGTCAGGAGCGGAGTGCCTTTCTTGTCGGCGCCGACGATCCGGTACCAGACTTTGCCGCCCGGGACGGAGATGAACCCCTCCTTGACGGCGGTGTTCTCGGCGTTGCCGGCCAGTGCGGTGTCCGCGCAACAGACCCCGACTGAAAAGGCGACAATGGAGGAGAAGAGTCGCATGCATTGGCTCCTTTTGCTAATCCGCGAAGATTCGGACCAAATCGACTGGAGTGTCGACGATGTGGTCGGGGCGTTCGCGCTCGAGCTTGGCGCGACTGTGATAGCCCCAGGTCACGGCGACCGAGCGCACCCCCGCCGCCTTGGCGGCACGGATGTCGCTGACTCCGTCCCCGACCATGACGACATTCGCGCGCGACACGTCCAGTTGTGCCGCCAGTGCCGCCAGCTTGTCGGCTTTGTTCCCGGCAGTCTCTGCCCCGAGGATCCATTGGAAGAATCGCTGCAGGCCGTGGGCGGCGAGCAACGGCTGCACCGTGGCCGCCGCGTTGCTGGAGACCACCGCGAGCTGACAAGTCGCCGCCAGGGCTTGGACGGCCTCCGGGATGCCCGCGAACAGTCCGACCTGGGCGGTGGCAACGTCCGGGTTTGCCAGGCATTGGCGGTCGAACTCTGCCGCCATTGCCGGGGACATGCCCAGTTCCAGGCCGAGTGCGGTGAACGAGACGTTCTCCAGCCGCTCAACGTCCGCGAGCGTCGCGGTGCGCGCGTGCCCGAGGCTGGCGCACACGTGCGCCGCCACGGCGAGGTTGTGCTCCAGCGAATCGGCGAGAACGCCGTCATAGTCAAACGCAATCAGGCGCGTATCCATGCGGACTCTCCGCGGGGAGGCGGGTGGTCGCGGCCAGCGTGTGCTCGCTGCGGTATCCATTCTCGCCGGACCGAAAAGGCCTCCGGGTGTCAGGGGGTACGATAGTACCCGCAAGGCGGGGTGACAACGGCGCGCGCTGCGCCAGTGAGAGGTGGCGGGGGCAGATCGTTTGTGAGTCTGTGGGTATGTGGGTGGGAAGTGTCAATGCTACCAGGTTCTCGGCGACGTCACCCTATGGAGCGCGGTGGCAAGTCCGCCACGGGCGGCGCGACACCGCTTTGGCTGAGGCGCATTGCCCGCGCAGCGTACTCCAGCCAAAGCGGCGTCGCCGGGCGCTCACGCGCCCTCTGCCGCCGCACTCCACATGCCGCTGTCGATGGCCGCGAATCGCCGCGAGACCGACGCGTTTGCCAAGTGCGACGGATACGCAGCACCGGAGATCCTTAGTCGCATTGGGGGAAGCGTGGCGCCCGATGCGTGGCGAAGAGAGTCTTCCCCTCGACACCCGACACTCGTCCCCCGAAACGCCGGCGAGGGGACTGGTCGGGCCACGGGCCACCGCGCCGATACCTTCGTTGACGGGCTGCTTGGAGTCCCGTATATTCGCGTTGTCACCGATTTGCTTCCGGTATGCGGGGACTTGGCGCAGGCATGACACGTCGCACCACCACAGCCCTGGGATCCCGTGTTGGTTTGGCGGACGATACACCCGGCAGCACAGAAACGGAGTCGCGCACCATGAATGAACCGACCGGTGTCCTGGGCATCGTCACGGAGCGGGACGTCGCCGTGCCCATGCGTGACGGTGTTACGTTGCGCGCGAACGTCTTCCGCCCGGATGCACCAGGCCGGTTTCCGGCGCTCTGACGCGTGAGCCGCAGAACGGGCCGCCCGACACCTACACTCACGACCCGTTCGATCCGGTCGCGACGCTGTGGGACCCGGCATGCTTCTACAACGTGTCCGACCGTCGCCGCCTCGACCACCGGCGCGACATCCTGCGCTACCGCACCGCGCCGCTGGAACAGGACATCGAGGTCGTGGGACGGCCTGAAGTCGTTCTGTATGTGGCATCTTCCGCGCCGGATACGGATTTCTTCGTGCGTTTGGTGGACGACGATCCTGGCGGCGTGGCCATGGAAGTCTGCTACGGCATGGTGCGGGCGCGATATCGCAACGGCTTCGATGCGGAGGCGCTGCTCACGCCCGGGACCGTGACCGAGTTCCGCATCCGCCTGGGTATCACGGCCTGCTGCTTCCGGAAAGGGCATCGCATCCGGCTCGAGGTGTGCAGCGGTGACTTTCCGAATCACGACCGCAACCATGGCACGGGCCGGGACGACCTCTTTGACGCCGAAATGGTGCTTGCCGAGCAGAAGGTCTTCCACTCTCCGCAGCACCCTTCGACGCTCGTCCTGCCGGTGCAACACTGAGCGCAACGACGGGCGGCAACCATTTCCGGAGAGCGCGTGGCACGGCCAGTCCCTTGGCCGCAATTCCGAGGCCTCAATCAGGAGAACCCGTCTGTAAGGTTCCCGCCTGACGTTGTTGTTGACGGCGCTTCAGGAGTCAGGTATATTCGTATCATGGTGGTGGGATACTGCACGTGGAGGCATTGGCGATGCCACTGACACTGGAACAGACGACGGTGGAAGCCCTGTCCCTGGCGGAGAAGGAACGGGCTCAACTCGCCCATGTCCTGATTGCCAGCCTGGAGCAGGAGGAAGGCGACTTCACGGAGGAATGGGACGCGGAGATCGCGCGGCGCGTGGCGGAAATCGACAACGGCACCGCGAAGGGCCGCCCGGTTGCGGACGTCCTGCGCGAAATTCGGGCGCGGTATCGATGAAACCGCACGTCATCCATGAGGATGCCGAGGCTGAGTTGTGGGCGGAAGTGGGATTCTACGAGAAACAGGTCCCGGGGTTGGGGCTGGACTTCCTTTCGGAAGCCGAGCAGGCATTCGACCGTATCGGGGCGGCCCCGGAACGTTGGCAGCATGCCAGACACGGCACTCAGCGTGTGTTTCTTCGAGGCTTCCCTCACACGGTCTACTACCGAAACTTGCCGGACGTCGTGTGGATTACCGCCGTTGCCCCACAGAAACGTCGCCCCTTCTACTGGCGCTACCGACTCAAGGATGCACCTCCGATCGAACGACCTGGGTGAGATAACATTGTGGCCGGCGGAATGGGGCCCTGCATGCATGAGGATGCAGGATGAGGACGAAGTGCAGATGTATAGCCTCGACGTAGCGTTGGCACTGACATGACACGTCGCACGGCCACAACCCTCGGATTCTGTATCGGCCTGCCGACGCTTCTGCTCGCGGCGGCGTGGGTGTGGGGCTATTGGGGCTACATACGATACCGTCCGATGGAAGGGGATTTGGTCTTCCAGTCGTTGCCGCGCTGCCCGCTGGTGGACGCGATCGAGGGTGCCACGGGTTCGGCCTACTCGCATTGTGGGATTGTGGTCAAGTCCAACGGGAAGTGGATGGTTCTGGAGGCGATTGGGCCGGTGACGGAGACGTCACTCTACGCATGGGTCAACAGAGGGAGAGGTGGCGCCTTTGATGTGTATCGAGTCGCGTTGTCCGACGAGAAGATGACGCGGTTCATCGCGGAAGCGCGCAAGTACCTTGGACGTCCGTACGATGTACGGTACCAGCTTGATGATGAGCGGATCTACTGCTCCGAACTGATCTACAAGGCCTATCTCGCGGCCACGGGGGAGGAGATTGCGCCGTTGGTGAAACTGGGCGACCTGAACTGGAAGGCATTCGAGCAGACGATACGCCAATATGAGGGCGGCGATCCCCCGCTGGACCGTATGATGATAACGCCGGTGGCGGTCAGCACGTCGCCAAAGGTGACCCGCGTGAAGGACTGACGTCGACGCTCTGGCGACGTGTCAGGATGTTGGCTATCGAGAGGCGATTGCGACGAGGATTGCGAGAAGCGATTCAGGATCCGGAGGTTTTGTCATGACTCAAGCGACGCGTCGTGGTCCGTGGGGGGCGTTGTGGGAGGCGGGGCGGATGGCGCAGGAGGTTGCCGAGGGTGCGATCTTCCGGTGTCTCGATCCGGCGGCCCAGACTGAGATGGCGGCGATTCCGGACGTGGCTGGCAAGGTGGTGGGCGCGCTGAAGCAGCCGAAGCCGCTGGACATCTGCATGCCGGTTCTCAATGCCGTTTTGGCGGCGCAGTACTACGAGGTCTTTGAGGCGTTGCAGCCGCCGCGCGCCATGACCGTGTACGAGCCGTGCGTCGGTGCATCGAATCCGGTGATTCTCGCCGTTGAAGCTTACAGCGGTGGGACGGCGAACTACCTGACCATCAACCTGAACCGAAAGCTTCGCACCGAACTCCAGGCCAAGATAGCGCACTTGAAGATGTCCGTGCGCATCATCGAGGACAATGCGCAGCGGGCGCTGCGGCACCTGCAGCCGCACAGCTTCGACGTCGCATGTTTCCATCACGCGGTCAACGACATTCTGCAGACGGCGGTATCGGAACCGCGCGGCATGGACACGACTGCTGTCGACTGGTTCCCGAACGAGCGGCAGATGATCGAGTGGCTGGCCGAAGACGACAAGGCGGGGCGGCTGGCGCAGCGGGGCAAGCCCGAACTGCTGCAGATTGTCGGCGACGCGGCACGGTTGGTGCGCCCGGGCGGGTACCTGCTCTTCGACCACTGGAACTGGTGCCGGTTCATCGGCGTCGCGTGGTTCCCGTGGGACCTGTTCTTCAACCTGATCCCCATGACCCGGCAGTGGATTGCCGAGAGCGGGCTACCCCTTTCGGAAGTGCGCCTCGACGGCGTCGACCCGCAGTGGTGGCTGACGCTGAAGGTGCAGGGGTAGGCGGCGTGACCGTGACCGCCGCCGCGGGGTCGATGCGCGGCCGGAATACGTCCGAGAGCCGGGCATTGGCCGTGGGGTTCTTGCCGGTCAGGTGGCGGGCGAGGTCGTCGGTGGACAGAGCGGCCGTCGGCCAGGCGTCGAGGCATGGGGTGGCGATGTCGCCGGCGCTGTCGTTGTCCAAGGACTCGGCCGCGCGCAGGCCGATGGCTTCGGCCAGGAACGAGCCGATGGCGAACCGCCGCCGCGTGTCCCACGGATGCTCACCCGAAAAGACGTTGGACCGGAAGCCGGCGGCTGTGCCGATCGCGTCGTACGCGGTCTTAACCTTCCTCGCCGTCGAGAAGAAGAGGTCCGACGGAAACAGGCTGTCCTGGTCGCCTTGGCAGAGGAAAAGCGGCCGTGGCGCGAACAGCCCGTAGAGCTGCCACATCTCGATCTGACCGACGACACCGGGCAGGAGGTTGCAGTGGCAGTGCTTCTTCTCCTTGCGCGCGATGAACTCGAACGTTGACGGATACCCGGACGACGCGATGGCGCACAGGTCCGGACTCAGCGCGGCGAGGAACAGCGTCAGCGTGCCGCCCCCGGAATTTCCGATTGCCGCGATCCGCGGCGTCTTGGGCGACCCATGGCCGCCGGTCGGGGATATTCGCCATCGCCCGCGCCAAGCGCCGCTCGTACGCGTCAAACGCCTGGTGCGCGCCAAGCGCCGCGTCCCGGCAAGGCTCAACCTGCACTTGGGCCTTCTCTTCTGACATGGTGAACCCCCTCCAATGGTCGGAGATGGACTTGCTTTCGGTTGCCCGGGCCACGGACCAGCGAGGCCTTCAGCGTCGCCAGTTCTCGACTTGAAGGCCTGGCACACGGGCGAACTCGCGTCCGTTGCCGGTCACAACAGTCAACCCGAGCGACAACGCATGGGCGGCAATCAGCAGGTCGAGCGAACTGATGGGGACACCGCGCGCCTCCAGACCGGCCCGGATCGCGCCGTACCTGGTCGCCGCCCGGTCGTCGTAGGGCAGCACCTGCAGCGGCGTCAGGAACTCGGTCAGGGCGATACGGTTGCGGTCAGGATCGGAGCTCTTCTCCACTCCATAGTCCAGCTCGCTGAGCGTGATCGTGGAAATGCAGACTGTCCCGACGGGTTCCCGGCGCAACCGGGTCAGAACCGCAGGGAGCTTCTGCCGGATGATGTCCACGCAGGTGTCCGTGTCGAGCAGGTACCGCATCACAGGCCTTTCCGTTTCTGCTGTGGCGGTTGCTTGCGGTCGGCCATGAAGTCATCGGTGAACATGTCCAGGCTGCGCAGTAAGGGGGACCAAGGGTCCTTGGTAGGGAACAGCACCACGGCGTCACCCAACCTGTGGACATACACTTCCGAGCCGCGGAAACGGCATTCCTTCGGCAGGCGTACCGCCTGGCTCCGGCCACTGGCGAACAGCTTGGCAGTCTTCATGGGCGAATTACTCCTCATGTGGTAGCTACCATAGTATACACCATCTGCGTCCGGCGCCAACCGCAGGAGGCGAATGACGTGGCGCGGTCAGTCTCTTGACCGCGTCCCCGGAACGCGGGACAGATAACGCGGTAGTTGTCATCGTGCGACGACGCGAATAGTGTGCTCAGGAAAGAGGAACTGGCAGCCTTGAAGTGACTGCCGCTCATCCGCACGTCGGCCTTGACCCCCATTCCGTCACGCACCCGCAGTGAGGCGGGCGGGTGGCGGACGGTCTCTGCCTTGCGAATCGGCGCGGCGCGATGGCGTTCCATAATCCATTCCGCCAGATCTTGCTCGCTGCAGGGCGGCACGCGAAAGATCGTGCCAAAACCGTGCCGATTGGTGATCACCCGGGTCATAAAGAGGTAGGCCTGTTCGTTGAGAGAGATCAGCCACTGCAAACGCCCGGGATGGGCCATGACGCTGTCGATCAGGGTGCGCAGATCTCCTTCTGAATTGACCTCATAAGCCAGGCGGAAATAATCCGCACCCCGATAAGCATCGAGAAGATTGCGCGATTCCACACAGCGGCATTGATCATAAACCGCCAATGGCACATTGCGGATGTCGCTGGTGGCTTTGACGATGGTGTTCTTGAACAGGTTGTCGATGGTCTCGGTGCGGCCGTCCTCGGTGTACTGGATCACGCCGTTGAACACCTTGTGCTTGCAGTG
>MHBL01000202.1 GCA_001803235.1 Lentisphaerae bacterium RIFOXYA12_64_32 | reverse complement strand
GGCCACCAACTGGGCGAGTCCGTGGCGCATGACGGGGTGGTCATCGACCAGGAGGATTCGCGCGGGAGGGGGTGTCGTTTCGGCTGTTGCTCTCATGGCAGAGTCGCCTCACTGACTCCCGGTGACGCGGGCCGCCAAGCGGCATCCGGGCCCGGGAGGCGGCATTCGTTGCATTGGCGTCGCGCCCAGGGCAACTCCGCGTATCCCCGTGCGGCGGTGGTGCGAAGGTGAGAGACCCAGGCCCGAGTCAGCGCCGGCATGCGCATCGGGGCAACGTGACGGCGTCCGGCGCCGCTTGGCGTCGCGACAAGACACCCACCACGCCTGCGTCGCCCGCATGCCGGGCGCGGCCGTTGTCTGGACCGTGTTGCCGATGGAATCCCTCGCCTCAAACCACGGCAAAGCTAAGCGGGTAATCGGCATCTGTCAAGTCGTCAGTACGGCGGGGCGTAATGCGTCAGCGCCCCCCGGGCGCTGGCGCACTACGTTGCGCACAACCTGGAGCTTGCCTTCCTCCCTCCCGGCACTAAGTTAACTAGAACTGCTTCGTTTCCGGCATCATCCGGAAAACCGGACAACCACGAAACGCAGCCTACAGAACCGACGTCGAGGGCGATGCCGGGCGTTGCACCCTGGCACCGCCACCGGGTGACTCCCCATCGACCAGGTTCGAGCTCTGCGGCGCTTCTTGTTGTGTCTGCGGCCAGACTCCTGGCCGGGACGCCGCCAAAGGATCGCACGTGCCGACACGAACTAAGCTGACGCACATTGACCGATACGAGATCCGCGGCGTACTCGGACGCGGCGGTATGGGGACGGTCTACCTCTGCAACGATCCCGACCTGCAGCGTCCGGTGGCCATCAAGGTCCTCAGTCCCCGCAAGCAGGACGCCTCCCGGGCGCCGCTACGGCTCCGTTTCCTCCGCGAAGCCCTGACCACCGCCGAACTTCAACACCCCGGCGTGCCCCCGGTCTACGACGTGCGACAGCAGGCCAACGGCCAGATCTACTACGTCATGAAACCCATCGAGGGCAAACCGTTCAACGACATTCTGCGCGATCTGCGCAGCAACGTGTCGCAGGTCCGCGAGGAGTTCGATCTGTTCCGCCTCGTCGGCATTCTGCGCCGTGTCTGCCAGACGGTACAGTACGCCCACAGCAAGGGCTACATCCACCGCGACATCAAGCCCTCCAACATCTTCGTCGGTGACTATGGCGAGGTGTACGTCATCGACTGGGGCCTGACCAAGGCCGTGCGCGACAAGGAAAAGGACGAAGGCACGTTAGGCGCCGATGAGAAACCTCATGATGGCGACGTCGCCACCCCCGCCGGGGACTCCACTCTGACGCGAACCATGCCTCTGGGCGGTGTGCACCGTGCTCCGGACGGCGCCATCGACGTGACCGTCCCACTGACCCTGCAGGGCGACGTCCTGGGCACAGTCCACTACATGCCGCCCGAACAGGCCTCCGGCAAGATCCGGAGCCTGGGACCGCAGGCGGATATCTATGCGCTGGGCGTCATTTTGTACGAGATCCTGACCTTCGAGCTGCCCATTCAAGGCGCGAACTTCAAAGAGGTGCTCGACAAGAAACTCAAGGGCGAGATCATTCCCCCGGAACTGCGTGCCGCCAGCCGGGAAATCCCCCCCGAACTGTCGGCCATCGCCATGCAGTCCATGGACCCGAACCCGGATGAGCGGTTCAAGTCGGTCAAAGAGTTCAGCGAGGCGCTGGAGTTCTGGATGGAAGGCAAGTCGCAGTTCCGCAATGCCACGCGCCCCACCATCAGCAAGGAAGACTTCGTGGCCTTGCCGCGCGAAGCCCGCAAGGGCTGGAAGATCACGCGCGAGGCGATCACAACGCTGCCTCTGACGGCGGGCGGCCCCGCCGGGTACCTGCTCCTGGCCAAGGAATTCATTGGCGATATCCGTTTCTCCATGAACGTGATCGCTTACCCCGTCGAGGAAGGGCGGAACCGGATCGCCGAATTTGCGCTGGTCGTCAGCGCCAATGCCCCCAAGCCGTGGCGCGGCCTGATGGATGCCTACACGATCCACCTCGCCGCCAACGGCAACACGCGAGCCGTCATTTCCCGCAAGGACGCCGAAGTGGTTTCCAACGAGTACCTGGTTCTGGAGCCGCGCCGGCGCTACCGTCTGATGCTCGAGCGCACGGGCAACGAAATCCGAGTCCTGCTGAACCGCCAGGTCATCCTCTTCTACCACGACCGGAACCCGTTGTCCGGGCTGAGCCTGGGGTTCCGGCATGTCGGGGCGAACATCGCCTACTCGAACATCCGCGTCCAGAGCAAGGGGCTGCCAACGCGCATCCCGTCCATCGAGGTCCCCGAAGCGCTGCTGCAGGAAGGCTGTTTCGAGGGGGCGATGAAGCGCTTCCTGGCCATTGCCGTGGCGCACAAGGACCGCTACGAAGGCGCCTGGGCAAGATACCGTGCGGGAATCGCCTCGTACCAACTCACGCACGACCGCAAAGAAGCGGTTCGGATCTGGGCTCCGCTGCGCAAGGGGCCGTACGCGCTGTTCGAGAGTCTTGGCCGCGCCTGGATCGAACTGGAGAATCGCCACCACCTGCATGCGGCACAGATCATCCAGGCGCTGGTGTCCAGCGGCGAACCGATTCCACACGTTGATCCGGTGGCGGACATCGCATTCGACAACGCGCAGCAATTCCTGCGGCAGACGCCCCAATCCGAGAAGGACTGGCAGGTCGTCGACGCGTGGGTGCGGCTGGCCCTCATCCTCGGGCAGCGCCTCGAGGCCAAAGAGACCCTGACGCCGTCCATTCTCTGGCGCTGGATCCTGCTGGCCCTGACCAAGTACCCGCAGCACCTCTCCGAATGCATCCTCTTCCTGCGGGACAATTTCGGCAAAGGCCAGGGCGCATTCGCGGACATCCTCACCACCATTGACCCGCTGATGACCATTCTGAAACGCAGCGCCGCCATGGCCGACAATGCGTTCCTCATGGACAAGGTCATGCGCCTCATTCTGAACTACGACGACAACCTGGGTAACCTCGAGACCATCGCCCGCTTCTACCTGCATTCGGGACACGAGGACGTGACCCGCCGCATCTCACAGCACATCTGCGATCTGTGCAAGGAGCGCAACACCGACATGCCGCCCATGCCGATCGCATTCGTGGCCTGCCTCGCATGGCTGAAGAACGAGAAGAACGCCCGCGAACTGATCCATATGATGATCGATCAGTCCGTCGAATGGGCTATCCCGGACGGATTGCTGCTGCTCGGACTGGACCACTACCGGCTGGGCGAGTATGCGAAGGCCAAAGAGTGCTGGCTCGACGTGGTTGAGGACCCGGAGTCCGTCTCGTACAACCGTCACCTGGTGGCCAAGGGCCTGCTCGGCGAATTGCCGCCCGATCCCGTGGCCGCCAAAGTCCCAAACCGTTCCGACCACCGCCTGCTGTACTGCATGTTCGTGGGGTTCAAGAACTACCTTGACTGGCGCCGGACCGCCAGCGCGGCTGCCAAGGAGACAGGAATCCGGCTCCTGGGCCGCAGCATGGCCTTGGTCCGGCCGTCCTACGATATCTACTCGGCCACGGATACGTTCTCGCGCCTGCCCCTGGAAGCCATGGGCCATCCCGTGCCGCCCAGGGCGCAACCGGCCCCGCTCACCTCCGAGGAGGAGGATTGGCTCCGAAAACTGGCCGTCGCCGCCTCGCAGGAAGAAGCGGCCCCGAACCGCAACGGTTCGGCGGCCATGAACAGCAGCAAACGCCCCTCCGGTTCAAGCCGCCGCAAGAGCCGCCACCGCCGCCGCAGTCGCAACCACAGCCGCAGCGCCTGATCCCGACTTGCGATCAAGCGGATCGTGGTCTTTGCACGCGGAGCAGCGATGGTGCGGTGGCGGGTCGCCCCCCCCATCCGCTCTGTCCCTGCCCCCTGCCCCGTGCCCCGCGCCGCTCACTCCTTCAGCGCCCCGGCGGTCAGGCCGCGGATGATGTGCTTCTGCGCCAAGGCGTACACGAGCAGCACGGGCAGGACCGCCACGCACAACGCGGCGCACGTCTGACTGACGTACATGCCGTGTTCGCCCTGGAATTGCCACAGCGCCAGCGGCAGGGTGCGCAGGCTGCCACGGTTGACCAGAGTCAGCGCAAACGCGAACTCATTCCACATGGTCAGGAAGTTGAAGATGGCGACCGTGGCCAGGGCGGGGCGGGACAGCGGCACGGCGACGTGCCAGAACACACCCCAGGCGCTGCAGCCGTCGATCCGCGCCGCGTCGGCCAGGTCTTGTGCTATCTCCGCGAATGCCCCGCGCAGGATCAGGATACTGATCGGCAGCGCGAAACCGACGTACGGTCCGATCAGGGCCCAGTAGGTGTCCTTGATGTTCAGCCCCGCCGGTCCGGCCAAGCGATTCAGCGGGATTAGGGTCACGTGCACCGGGATCATCATGCCGGCAAGGAAGAGCAGGAAAAGAATCTCCTTGCCGCGGAATCGCAACCGCGCGAAAGCGAACGCCGCCCAGGCGGAAAACGCCAACGCCGCCACGCCGCTGACGCCGCACACGACCAGGCTGTTGAGGTACGCGCGCCCGAACTCCCCGGACTGCAACACGGTGGTGAAATTCGCCGTGTGCACCGCCTCGGGCAGATGGAACGGCCGCTCCAGGACCGCGCGCTCCTCGCGCACAGCCGCGAACGCCATCCACACCAGCGGATACCCACCCGCCACGAGGAACAGCAACAGAATGAAATGGCGTACGATGCGTGTCATGGAGTCGGTCTACGGCGACGTGAGTGTTTCCGGATGTGGGGGCTTTCCGCCCCCACACCCCCGACAAGGGGGCGTAATCTACTCCCCCTTGACCCCCTCGATGCTGGGCCTCGGGAACAGGCCGGGCGCGGCACGCGCCCAGCCTGTTCCCGAGGCCGGAGCCGTCCGCAGAGCACAGGGCCGCTTGCCCTGAGCTCTGCGGAGAAAGGCACGGCCTGTAAGGCGGCCAAACCCGAGCCGGCACCAGCGACAGGCCAGGCTTGTAGTCCCGCGTTTACGCGGTCCGGGGCGCGCGCGGCCGTGGAACAACGCCCGGACCGACCCAAGACGGTATTGCGAACAGCGCACGGTCTTGAGCGCAAGGCCCCCGAGTCGGGGGGGAGCACCCGCCCCGCGGTCTGCGTGTCGCTGTGCGGTTCGTCTGTCATGTCAATGTCATTCGGACACATCGGACGTATCTCGGCAGCCGCCTCACCTGAACCCTGAACCCGCCCTCCGCCCCGCTCACGCTCCGCCCGCAGCACCGTGGTTGGGTTCGGCGGCGTTGCGGCGGCCCAGGAAATGCAGCGTCCCGGCCACGGTCAGGGCCACGCCCAGCAACACCACGGCGGCGGCAGAGCCGTACCCGTACCGGCCCTGACCGCTGGCGAACGCGAGGCGGTAGATGTAGGTCGCCACCACTTCGCGTGAGTTTTCCGGCGCGCCGGCCGCCATCATGTACACCAGGTCGAAGTACTTCAGCGATCCGACGATGGACAGCGTTGCCGCCACGCCGATGACCGGCCGCAGCAACGGCAGCGTGATCCGCCGGCACACCTGCCACTCGCTGGCACCGTCGAGCCGTGCCGCTTCGTAGAGCGGTTCTGGAATCGCCGCGAGCCCAGCCATGAACAGAACGAGATAGAACCCGGTGTAGCGCCAGCAGATGGCGAGGAATACGCAGGCCAGGGCCGTGTCGGGCGCCGAGAGCCAACCGTGCGCGAAGTCACGCTCGAACACGCGGAGCACCTGGTCCAGGATGCCTTGCTCCGGCAAGTAGACGAAGCCCCAGAGCACGGCAATGGCCACAGACGGCATCACCATGGGCGCGAAGAAGGCGGTACGGAAAAGGCCACGCGCGCGGGTCGGATAGCTGAGCAGGATCGCCAAGCCCAAAGCCACCGGGAGCTGAGTCAGCAGCGACAGCACCAGCAGCGCCACATTGTGCAACAGCGCCGACCAGAACACCGGATCGTGGAACAGCATCTGAAAGTTGCGCCATCCGACAAACTCGGGCGGCGCGGACGAACTGCGCCAGTGGTAAAGGCTCAGCCAGAACGAATCGGCAATCGGCCAAAGCACGAACACGGCATACACCGCCAGCGCCGGCAGCATGAACAGCCACGGCGCATACGGGGTCAGGCCTTGGCGTTTGTCATCGGCAATTGGCACTTACATCTCCGACTTTGCCTCATAAAAGGCTCACAAATGCCAGTGCCTACCCCTTGCCTTCCGGACCGAGCGTGCGGTGGCTCGGCGCGTCCCTGCGCCGAAGCGGGGTGCTCGGGCCGGTCCCCGGCCGAGGACCTCGGGCCGGGACGGCCCCGCGCACCCTGCCGCGGTCCCAGAGGTCCCGCGCCACTGTCGTCCCGCCCGGCTACTTCCCGTCTTCACGGGCACAGTCTTCCATCCGTTTCGCCGCCTGCTCGGGCGTCAGTGTGCCGGCGAGCAGTTCCTGGGTGGTCTTCTTGTGCATTTCGGCCAGGCGCGGCGGCAGGAACTGGTCGTAATACGGCTGCAGGACCGGACTGGCGGTGAGGTAATCCAGGGCCTTGCGCGTGGGCGCCGGCAGGGGCGCCAGGGTCTGCTCGTCCGCGCGCAGCGCCGGAATTCGGCCGGCATCGCACCATCCCTTGACCGTCTCCTCGTCCGTCAGAAAACGCAGCAACGCGATGGCTTTGTCCGGGGTGCGGCAGCCGGAAGAAACCGCAAACGCGCAGTTGACGCCGCCAACCACGGTCGTAGGGTCGCCCTTACCGTTGGGAGCAGCCGGGAACGGCAGGCAGTCCAGTTTCGCGAGGAAGTCCGGGGTCTCGGTCTTGATCCGCGCCACCAGCCAGGTGCCCATCAGGTACATGGCTGCCTTGCCGGACAGGAACTGGGTTCGGGCCTGCCCGTCATCGATACCGTTGCAGCCGGTGGGAAAGAAACCGGCTTGGGCGAACTGCTGCAGGCGCCGCCCGGCCTCGACGAACGCGGGCGCCTCGAAACCGATTCCGGGCTGGCGCGCGGCGGCGTCGAAGAACACTGCAGTGCCGCCTTCGCGCAGGGCGGTATAGACGAAGTAGAACGCGCCCGGCCACTGCTGCATGTTGCCGAGCGCGAACGGCGTGACGCGCTGCTCCTTGAGCCGCGCGCAAGCTGCGACGAGTTCGTCGAGCGTGGCCGGCGGGGTCAAGTTGTGGCGCGCGAACAGCTCCGTGTTGTACCACAGCACCACGCAGGACAGGTCCAGCGGCACCGCGTAGGCCCGGTCGTTCACCGTGCACAAGCGCAGCGCGGCGGGCAGGACCCGGTCGCGCCACCCGCCCTCCTCGAGCGCCGGGGTGAGGTCGACCACGCGGTCGGCAGCGGCTAGTTCGGCCAGGCCGCCCCCTCCCCAAGTGAAGAACACATCCGGCGGTGTGCCGCCGGCCATCTCCACCGCGAGCTTGGTTTTGTAGGCGTCGTTCTCGAACGTTTCAACCCGGACGCCGACGTCCGGATTCGCCTGTTCAAAACGCCGCACGGCCGCCGCGATGACCTCACGCGGGCCGGCGTAGTTCATGATGTGCCAGAAGGTCAGAGTCGTCGTTGCGGCGGGCTTCGGTGCGGCGTCAGGCGGGGCCGCAGGCTTGCCGCAACCGCCGCAGACCATGGCCGCAGCGAGCGCGGCAAGCCAGCGTTTTGTGGGCATCATCTGTCCCCCCCATGAGACCGCAGCAGCACGGGCCGCCGTAGCAGGAGTGCGTTTCAGGTGAGGTCTGACGTGTCAGACACGTCCGACCGGTGCGACCTGAACACTGAACGCCCCACCTCTACCCAACTCCAGCGGATCACTGCTTGTGCTGGGTCACCACCCAGGCGTTATCTTTCTTGGCGAACCAGAACTTCCACTGCACTTTGGCGCCGACCCCCTCACCCGCGTACTCCAACGATATGGTGGCTTCGGCAGTGTCCCCGCTGACCTTGATGGTCTTGACCTCAGCCACGCGCAGCTCCATGCTCCTCTCTTTCAGGTACACCTGAATGGCATTCTCGAACGGCGTGGTGTCGATGTCTTCGGCCTTGCCGCCGCAGCCGCTCAGCCACGTCAGCGCCACCAGGAACGCGAGAGAGGACAGGATCGTGAACGCAGTGTTTCTCATCGGCGCCTCCTGCAAAAGAACCATCTGTGGGTGTTCAGGTTTCAGGTGTCGGGATGGAAGGCTCTGACACTGAATCAGTTGCGTATTCCTGAAACCGGAACACTGAAACCTCGCTCTTGCGGTACGCGTCCCGACCTCACGCCGGCGCCGGGCTCTACTGAATCAGTTCCGGTGCCACCGTGCCCCGGGCCACGGCTGCAACCGGCCCAATGATCGTGACCTGGAATCGGTCATCGACATGAACTCCCAAGGTGCCGCCGGGCATGCGGACCGCGATGTCCGCATCGCACAACCCCAGGCGCTTGGCCACGGCCGCCGAGACCGCGGCGCTGCTGCCCGAGGCCAATGTGTAGCCCGCGCCACGTTCCCAGATCTCGATCGCAATGTTGTTTCGGTCCAGAACCTGCATGAACTGGACATTCGTCCGTTGCGGAAATCGCGGGTCCGTCTCCAACTGCGGTCCCAGTTCGAGAGCGTCGTCCACCGACGCCTGGTGGCACAGAACGACGCAGTGAGGGTTCCCAATGCTGGCGGCACAGTAGGTCAGGGTGCGATCCGCGACCGTAATGCTCTCCTTGAGGACCTCGCGCGCTGGGCCGGCCACGGGGATGTCACCGCTGAAGAAGCTCACCCGCCCCATGTCCACGTTGACCTGTTTGCCCTGTTCAAGGACCTGGCACCGGACCCGACCGCCGAGGGTCAGGACGTCGAACGGCACCTCGGCGACCCGGCCCGTGTCCCACAGGTAGCGCGCGAAAATCCGCAAACCGTTGCCGCTCTTCTCCGCTTCCGAGCCGTCAGGATTGTAGACGCGCAGGCCGAACGAGGGTGTCTCGCTGGCTGCCGCCGCCGGCTCGCGTGCCGCCACCGGGACCACGGTGTGCGCAGCAAGGGGGCCCAGCAGGATGCCATCCGAACCGAGACCGTAATGCCGGTCGCAAAGCAAGCGTATCCGTTCGGTGGACAGTGCTAGCGCAGCGGTCTGCGGATCGAAGACCAGGTAGTCGTTCCCGAGTCCGTGGTATTTGCTGAACTCCACGCTCACAGGCATGCCCTCCAGCGCATCGGGCCGGCCCCACGTCCGGCAGTCCCAGACCACAGCGGGAATCGTGGCGTTGCCCGGGAACCACCCGGTCAATGAGATCAAGATACCCAGAAATGCACCGGAAATCAAGGTCTCCTGACAAGCATTCAGGGCTGTTTCAAGATTCGTGACTGTCGCGTGCGGTCCCCCCGGCGTGTCCCCACGCCGGGGGGGGACGGCCTGAGGACAGGCCGCCCCTACTTGGTGTGCGCGGAGGCGTGGCCTTCCGAGACACGGCGCCAGATCTTGAAACAGCCCTGACAAGCATTGGGCGCGGGGCATGGCGGAAGAAGGGGACGAGTGTCGGGTGTCGAGGGGCACGCCTATCAGGCTGGACCTGCCGCGAAAGGGCAGTGTGGATGGTACGAAGACCACGCTCGGAGAGTGTTCAGTGTTCAAGGACGCTCCCCCCCTCGACACCCGACACCCGTCCCGCACATCGTGGCGTCAGAAACAAGCGCCGACAACCCTGCACAGGTGGCAAACGGAAGCCAAGAGTTGAGTTCCGGAAAAGGAAAGCCCTGACAGGTAGGGGAAGAAGGGGGGAGGGAGGGGGACCTGTCAGGGCTAAGGGACTTACATTGCTGAGCTGGTTGCTGGTTCTGACTCCTCTTATCTTATCCTCGACTTCGTTTTGCCGAGGGCTTGGTCACGGTCGGTTTCACCGGGTTCCTTCATCTCGTCCTGCAGTGTAAGACCCCGGCAATTGCCGGGGGTTCCATGACCGCGCGCGTTTTTTTTCGGGCTGTACGCGAGAATCTACAGATAGAGAAAGCTGCGCGATGGGCGCCAGGATATACATCTGCTCGCGGTTGTGCGCAGCGGCGGGGAGTGGCGCGGGACCTCCGGGACCGCAGCAGGGTGCTCGGGGCCGTCCCGGCCCGAGCACCTCGGCCGGAGATCCGTCTTCGCGCGAGCAGCTTCGCCGGACAGAGCCGGCCGGCGCACCCCGCTTCGGCGCGGGACGCGCCGAGCCACTGCGCGATCAGTCGCGTCCCAGTGCCGGCGGGCGGAAACAGCAACTTCGCCTGAGACAGCTCTCGGCCGCCGGGGGGGGAAGCGCGACCCAACGCCGCGGTCCCGATCAGGCCTCGTCGGCTTTCTTCGCTGCCGGCGCTGCCGGCGGCATGCCGATCAGGTCGTTCATCTTGGCCGGATCGATCCCTGTCTTCTTCAGCAGTGCATCGACGTCGATACCGACCGTCTTCATCTTGGCGAGGATCCCGAAGAGCACTTCCGGAACGGTCATGGCGTAACGCGTCACGGCACCCTGCCCATCCTTGCTGCCGCCGCTCCCGCCCATGTCAATGATGTTGACCTTGTCGATGTTGCCCAGGCCGGTGCCGATGCCCTTGCCCAGTTCGCCAACCGGGGTCAGGGCCTGATTCAGCGCCGCACCGAGTTCCTGGATCAGCATGGGTGCCTTTTCCAGGATCATCTGCACCATGGCGGCACGGTCCATGGCCTTGTACGCTTCGGCCTTTTTCAGGATACCTTCAGCCTCAGCCACCAGTTTGGCCTGGATGGCTTCGCCTTCCGCCAAGCCTTTCGCACGGATGGACGCACCTTCAGCTTCGCCGCGCGCCCGGATGGCCGCGCCTTCGGCCTCACCGCGCGCCTTGACCGCCAGCGCTTCACCTTCGCCCGCCGCCTGGCGCTTGGCACGGTCGGCGTTCGCCTGACCTTCGCCTTCGGCAGACAGCCGGACCCGTTCCGCTTCAGCCAGGGCAATCTGCGCCGCCCGCTGACCTTCCGCCTGGATCCGCGCCGCCTTGGCTTCGGCCTCGGCCCGCACCACCGCGGCGTTCGCTTCGCCTTCCGCCACCAGCACGATCGCGTCCTTCTGCGCCTCGGCCGGTCGAATCTGCGTGGCAATCAGTTCCTTCTGCTTGCGCTCCGCTTCCTTGATCGACACCGCGATGCGCGCCTCGGTCTCGATCTCCTGCACCTTCACTTCCTGCTTCTTGACCTCCTGCATGGCCATGGCGTTGGCCTTCGGGCCAGCCTGTGCGGCGGTCGCCTGTTGCTCAGCTACCAAGGCATGGTACTGAGCCTTCTTCATGTCCAGGTCACGTTGTGCGGCGGCGATCTGCGCCTCGTTGTCCAGGCGCGTCTGTTCCCCTTCACGGATGGCGTTCGACGCCTTGATCGTGGCATCGCGCTGCGCCTCGGCCTCGCCGATGCTCGCGTCGCGGATAACCTCGGCGGTGCGCTTCTTGCCCAGGGCCTCGATGTAGCCCAGGTTGTCCGAAATGCGGTTGACCACGATCAGGTCGCAGCGGATACCGATCTTGGACAGGTCCATGGTCGCGTTCTGGGTCACCTGCTCCGTGATCTTCTCACGCTTCTGCACGATCTCTTCGACCTGCAGCGTGCCGATGATCTGACGCATCTGGCCTTCGAGGATATCGTGAATCTGCCGCTCGATCTCATTGGTGTCGTAGCCGAGGAAACGCTCGATCGCCGCGCCCAGCAACTCCGGGTCGCTGGAGATCTTCACGTTGCCCACCGCCTCGACGGTGATCAGCACGCCATCGATGTTCGGCGTGTTCTCGATCTTCAGCGGGATCTGTATCAGGTTCAGCGAGATCAGGCGGTATTCCTCGAACAGCGGCCAGATGAACGCCGCGCCACCGGTGATGACGCGGTAACCGACCACCTTGCCATCCGACGTACGCCGCTTGCGGCCGTACACGACCATGACCTCGTTGGGCGGCACCTTCTTGTAGCGCTTGGCCATGGCCCACAGCGCACCCAGAACCACCAGCGCCAAAACCAACGACACAACAATGACAACTCCACCGGCAATGACGTTCGGCATGCTCAGTTCCTCCTCACAATTCATCCACGACGGGCCATGGAGTCGTCCTCCACCCGCCCACTGCTCCGCGTCAGACTCGGGTCACCGTAGCCGTGCCGCCGGAAGCGCTGACGATCTTCACCGGCTGCCCCTCGTGTATGGCACTGCCGTCCGCCGAGACGGCAAAAATGGTGCGGCGCTGTTCCTTGACGGTCACGCTGATTTCGCCCGTTCCCTTTTCCGGGATGTTCGTGCAGACACGCCCCTCCAGCCCCGCATAGTCCGCCGAACTCGGGAGCGAACTGGCCTGCTCGCAGAAAAACATGGCGCACATTCCGTAGGCCAGGGCACCGAGCACGATCCCCGCCCCCAACCCGCACAGCGTCGCCCCGCCGGCGGTCAGATGCCAGGAGTAGTGCGCGATCAGCCCCATGCCGCTGAACCCGAGCAGGAACAGCGAAATGACGCGGCTGCTGAAAATACTCGGCATTCCCCCGATATCGCCGCCGCCGTGGTCGCTGCCGACGTCATGATCCGAATCGTGCCCGAACAGGAACGCGCCGATCGAGAACACGACCGAGAACACGAACAACCCCAGAAATACGTATCCGGCCATGCTGTTTCTCCTGAATCGAGCCTTGCCTGCCTTAAGGCGCACCACCGAGTGCGACGGTCGCCACCCGTTCCCAAGCAACCAGACTCACTGCACGCCGATTTTCGCCACCGCGGCAGCGGCGCTCGACATCGTCCGGTCGGCTCGGCGCCCGCTACACTCCCTTTTCCGTTGGCACGGAATGGAACACGACGTCCCCGTTCTCCACCGCGGCATAGTACAGCTCGACTCCGACGCCGAACAGGGACGTCAGGTCGTTGCCCACATGCCGCAACTGCTCGAGCTGGTGCTCGAACGTGCTCTTGCCCGTGACCATGTGCGCCAGGGTACCGAGCGTGCTCTGGTCCTCGTACGCCGAGCAGTTCTGGTGTGCAATACAGATGACGCGGCGCACGCTGTGCTTGCGCAGCAGGTACTCGGTCATCCAGCGCGCGACCTTGTGGTGCTTCGGCAGAATGTCCGGCAATGCCAGCCACTGCACGCCGCCCGGCACGGCCACCAAATCGTAGTCATCGAGACGCAGCCCGGCGGTCAGGAACTCGTGGCACTGCCGCTGAAACGTGCCGCTGCTGCACAGAATCACCAGCGCCCGGTCCTTTGCCGCGGCGGAGCAGGGAATGGTGCTGCGAAAAGCCGGTCCGGCGGCGAACCGCGACGGAGACGGCTGAGCCGGGGCCGGAACCGCTTCGGCCACCGCCTGCTTGGCTTTGCCCGCCAGCGCCTCGACAGACGCCTTGGCCTGGTCGCGCAGCGCCTGCTTCATCTTGTCCGCCACGCGGTCCAATACGGGGTTGTGGGCCATATACTGGCACCTCCCGTGCCGTCGGCCTGGACACACGGACAGGGACGCACATGCCGGCCTTCCCGAGACGACCGACCCCTTTTCCGCTTGGTTCTATTGTATCCTGTTCCCCCGGCAAGCGCAAGTGCAGGGCGGAAGTACTGCATGATGCGTCAGCACGTCCCGGCCGGTGGACCGGCCGATCATAGGTTGACGTTACTCGCACCGGTTCGCGCCGCCGCGGGTCTTGCGCCCGCGGGGCGACGATTGGGGGAAGAGGGCGCGGACGCCCGCCCCTCTTCCCCCAATCGTCGCCCCGCCCGGACCAGCCGGGCGGCGGCGCAGGATGGCGCGCGAGTAACATGGGAGTCACGGGTGCAGGACGTACCGCAACAGGCATCCAGCCGAGCCGTCCCGCCCGACGGGCGGGATGAGGGAGCGGTCTCTGGGAGGCCGCTTGCTGACACGCGCGGCTCGGACAAACGCGCACCCGCGACTGACGCATCACAGTACTGCCTCAGCGCCGCCGGTTTGCTGCGTGCCCGTTCAGTACTTAGCGATGATCTGCGCTGCGTTCATGAAGTAGCAGTGGCCATCGAAGTAACTCACGTTGCTGCCGTTGATGTGGGCCGTGAACGAATCCGACTGCATCGTGGCCCAGTTGCAGGCATTCGGATGCAGCAGCTTCGGGTAGGCCAGGCAGTGGTCAGGGAGCAGGAAGTTAGGGTACGGCATATCGCCCCACATCAGTTCCTCGTTCGAAGCGTGTTTTCGCCGCCGCAGTTCGGGGTCGACCTTGTAGCCCGTGGGGACGCCCGTGTTGCTGGGCCCCTTCATGCCGGGCCCGTACGACAGGCACTTGCCGGCAAACTCGTCCGGGTACGCGTCAGCACCCCACATCGGGTGCCCGCCCGAAGTCCATGGCCGCCGGTCGATCCGGGACGGGCAGACCCAGACCTCGAAGTTCCCGAGGTACGGCAGGATCAGGGCCTGCGGCGCGACGCGCGCCAGATCCGGCCGCCACCCAACGGCGGGATCGTCAGCGCGCACCGGCGGGCTTTCGAGCCACCAGCCGTCATTGTCGTCGATATACATGAAGCTGGCGCTCGTTACCTGCTTGATGTTCCCGGCGCACACCTCCTTGCGCGCCTTCTCCTTGGCCATGGCCAGCGCCGGCAACAGCAGCGACGCCAGGATCGCGATGATGGCAATGACGACGAGAAGTTCGATCAGGGTGAATCGGCGATCGTGCGAAGTGCGCATCATATCGTCTCCTGGCACGGGGGGTTGACAAATCCGGTGTCTGTTCGTAAGATACACGGAACGCGCGCGGAATGCCAAAAGATGCACCGCCCCGTGCCAGTATTGCGTCAGCGTGCCCGGGCCGCAGACGGCCCGGTCATGTGTGGATGTTACTCGCGTCCGTCCGCGCCGCCGCGGGTCTTGCGCCCGTGGGGCGACGATTGGGAAGGGGGGAGGCGACGGACGCCCCTCTCTTTTTCCCAATCGTCGCCCCGCGGGCGCAAGACCCGCGGCGGCGCGAACCGGTGCGAGTAACGTCAGCCTATGATCGGCCGGTCCACCGGCCGGGACGTGCTGACGCATTACCCTCGCCGACCCCGCCGGTCTTGTAATTGTGCCGCGCCTATGTAACCTTAAACCTCAGCGGAACAGAAGGCCTCCGTGCTGTAGGCGTGGCCGGTGGGTGCGGAGTCCGCACATGGCACACACCGCGGCAGCACTCGTGCAGACAGGAAGAGCACAACGGAACGACTCGGGCGTCGGCAGGCTCTCGCGACGAAGCGCTGCCGTCATAATGCTGCTCCTGTGCAGTCGGTTAATATCTGCCGCAGAGATGGATATGGAACCGTTATCGGAATTCTGGGGATCGATCTGGTTCGGGACCGAGAAGATTGGGCACATGCACCAACGCTTCGACACGGTGCCTGGCCCGGACGGGCACTTTGCCAGCGAGTGGGAGACCGTGTTGGGCTTCAAGCGCGGCGGCGAGTTGGTTGAGTTCCACGAACACGTTCGGGTCGGTGAAGACACTGCCGGGCTGGTTCGGCATTACCAGTATCGGCTCGATTCGTTCTCGGGCGGCCAACTCAAGACGTCGGCGGCGGTGGAAGGCACGGCAGACGGCGAGCGGCTGCGTCTGCACAGTGCCGGCTACGATAGTGAAGTTCCACTCCCGGCCGCGGCGCGCGGCCCCCGAGCCATGCTGCGACGCATTGTGGCCGAGCGCGCTCGCGGAGCCGGTCACAGCTTTTCCGAACTGGTGTTTGCGCCCGAGCTCGCCCGCGGTGTGGTCACTCGGATCGAATTCGGTTCCGTCGAGGACGTCGAACTGGCCGCGGAAACCCGCTCCTTGCAGCGTCTGACGCAGACGACGGAAATCCGCCCGCTGCACCCGGACCTGCAGTGGCTCGACGAACAGGGCCGGGCACTGCTCACCCGCATCGAGATCCCGCTGCTGGGGCCGGTGCGCATCTTGCGCTGCTCCAAGGAAGAGGCGTTGCTTCCGTCTACCGCTGTCGAGTTGATGACGTCCGCGATGGTTGCCGCGCCGGCGCGCATTCCGGCGCCGCGGGCCGTCCGGCGAGCCCGCTACCGCCTCCGCTGCACCCCGGGCGCGGAGGCGCGGCTCTGTGCCGATGCCCTGCAGCAGGTGACGGCTATTGCGGCGGGCCAGGCCGACGTGACGGTGAGTACGCCGCCGCCCGACTCGTGGGTCGCGGGCTACGCCGTCCCCTTCCGGAACGGCGCCGGCCTGGCCGATTACCTCCGGCCCACACCGTTCCTCGAGGCAGACCAGCCTTTGCTCCAGGACATGGCGCGTGAGGCCGCGGGCGAGGAGCGCAACTCGGTCGCGCTGGCGCGGCGGCTCGAGAGCTACGTGCGCGGCAAGATTGTCTCCAAGACCCTCGACATGGGGTTTGCCAGCGCCCTGGAGACGGCCCGCGCCCTGCGCGGCGACTGCTCCGAGCACAGCGTGCTGGTCGCCGCGCTGGCCCGCGCCCTGGGCATTCCGTCGCGGCTCGTGGTCGGCCTGGCGTACATGAGCAACGTCACCTTCGGGGAACGACACGAGACCGGCGCGTTCGTGTTTCACGTCTGGGCCGAACTGCTCGTGGCACCCGACGTGTGGCTGCCGGTCGACCCGGCGCTGGGCCGGTTCGACGCGACGCACATCGCCCTGACCAAGAGCGCACTGGCGACCGCCTCGCCAGTGGCTGACCTGTGCCTGCCCGTGCTCGAACTGGTCGACAGCCTGACCCTGGACGACATGCAGGTCCTGGACCCGTGATGGGGTATTCGATTGCCGTCGATCGCGGTCGATTGCAGTCGGTTGCCGTCGATGGCCGCAACATCAGGAGGGCGTAACGGATGACGGGAAGAACGTGGTGGACGCGCGGTATTTGGGCGGCTGGCCTGCTCACGGCAACGGCAGCCTGGTGTGAGGAGAAACCCATGACGTGGTATGTCTCGCCGGACGGACGTGACGCGTGGTCGGGCCGAGTCGCGGAGATCGCTGCCGACAAGACGGACGGGCCGTTCGCGACGATCGCGGCGGCGGTCGAAGCGAGCCGCAGGCAGGCGGCCGCACCCCGCACCATCATGCTCCTGCCCGGGCGCCACTTCGTCGATGCCACGATCGAACTGGACCCCCGCGACCAGGACCTGACTCTCGAGGGCGCTGGCCCCGGCAAGACGACGGTCTACGGCGGGCGACGCGTCGAAGGCTGGCAGCGCGACGGCGAGAAGTTCTGGGCCGCCGCACTCCCGAAGGACAACGGCAAGGACTGGCTCTTCCGCCTGCTCGTGATCGACGACGCGGTCCGACCCCGGGCGCGGTTGCCGGCCGAGGGGCACTTCGAGCACGAGACCAAATTCCCCGTCCGCTGGATGAGCACGGCCGGCGGCGGCTGGGAGCGCAAACCCACACCACAAGAACTGACCACGCTCCAGTATCGCCAGGGCGACCTGGGCGAGTGGCTGAGCGTGAAGAACGCCGAGGTGACCGTCTACCACATGTGGGACGAGTCGACCGTGGGTGTAGCCGCGCACGACGTGGCGACGCGGACCCTGACCCTGGCCAGTCCGTGCGGGCATCCCCCGGGCGGGTTCGGCGTGCAGCGGTACGCCGTCTGGAACGTGCGCGAAGGCATGACGCAGCCCGGTCAGTGGTACTTGGACCGCGACGCGGGGCGCGTCGTCTACAGACCGCGCCCCGACGAGGACATGACTAAGGCTTTCGCTGTCGCGCCACGCTTGCAGGTCCTGTTCCGGATCAAAGGCGACGCGAAGAAACCGGTCGTCAACCTCACGCTGCGCCGCATGACCCTCTCCACCACGGATGCGCCGCTCACCTCGGCGGGGTTCGGCGGCTGCGCCTGGCCGGGGCTGATCTCGGCGTCGAGCGGGCGCGGCCTGCGCCTGGCGGAACTCGAGATCGCCAACGCCGGTGCGTACGCCATCCAAGCCGGCGGGCTCCAGGACGACTGCGCCGTGGTCGACTGTCACCTGCACCACCTCGGCGGCGGCGGCATGCGTGTGAGCGGCCCCAAGCTGCGCGTCGAGGGCAACCGCATTCACGACATCGGCTTGCTCTGCGCCAGCGCCATCGGCCTGATGGGCGGCGGCGAAAAAGCCGTGGTGCGCCGAAACGTTCTCCACGACACGCCGTACTCCGGGATGTGCTTCGGCGGCACGGACGTGGTGATTGAGGAAAACCTGATCTACCGCTGCATGCAGCAACTGCACGACGGCGCAGCCATCTACATGGGTGACGCAGTCCGCACGATCATTCGCCGCAACGTGGTACGCGACATCCAAGAGCACGGCAAAGGCTACGGCTTGTCTTCCTACTACCTGGACGAGAAATGCCGCGACTGCATGGTCGAGGGGAACGTGTCGATCAACGTGAAAATGCCGACCCAGAACCACATGACGCTGAACTGCACGCTGCGCAACAACCTGTTCATCGCCGCGGACGACATGGTTCTCTCCGTGCCGCGCAGCGCGAACTACCACGTGCTCGGCAACACGTTCCACGTCGGCGGCAAGTTCACGGTCAACGATCCGGACGCCGTGGTCGAGTGGAAGGACAACCTGATCGTGCGGCCGGGCGTCGAGCCGGAACTGGCCGACGCCTTGCCGGAGGCGGAACGAAAACTGCGCCAGACTCCGGTCCGACGCAACGTGACGCGGGTCGAGAAGCCGCCGCGCATCGACGGACGCATGGACACGGACGAGTGGCCGGCAGACGGCCTGGACCTCGGCCAGAACCCGGACCAGCGTCGCGCACGCGGCGCGCCGCTCACGGCCAGGGCGTGCACCGACGGGCAGGCCCTGTTCGTCACAGCGGCAGTGGTGAGCATGTTCCCTGAGGCGCGCAAGCTTGGCGCAACCTGGGGGCAGGACGAAGGCGCGGAACTGGCGCTCGAAGGGCGGCGCGGTGACGGGACCGCCGTGACCTACGTCCTGCGCGGGTTCGCGGACGGCACATTCAAGAGCCTGACGCTCGGCGGTGCGACCGAAGACGAGGCCGCCGCGCTGGCCAAGGCGGTCACGTGCGCGGCCGGGGTCGAGAAGACGATCTGGCGTTGCGAGTGGGCCGTACCGCTCGCCGCGCTGCGGTTCGACCCGGGCCAGCAGGACCTGCTGCCCTGCAATCTGACCGTCTTTCGCAGTGAAGACGCGCAGTACATCCAGTGGGCCGGCACGCTGGGCGAGACGTGGGATCTGACTCGGGGCGGGCGCCTCGCGTTCAAAGGCGACCGGAGCAACCGCGCCAAGCCGACGGCCCAGGCGTTGCGCACGGCCGCCGCCCCGACACTTGACGGTACGGCGGCAGCCGGCGAATGGCCCGGCGAACCGCTGCGCCTGGCCCAGACCCCGGACGGCGGACCGCTCGCCGGCACGCCGTGCGCCGCGCACGTCGCCTGGGACGCGCAGGCCCTGTACGTGCACCTTGCCGTCCCGTTCGGCGCCGCGACACCGCCGACGCGCGGTCAAACGTGGGGCCAGGACGACGGCGCCGAGGTCTGCCTGCGCGGCAAACTCGCCGACGGCAAGCCGACGACGTGGGTTGTCCACGGGTTTGCCGGGGGCCAGTTCGAGGTCAGCACCGAGGCCGGCACGCCGGCGGACACGGCCCAGGCCCTCGGGAAGGACATCGGGTTCAAGGCCACGGTCGGCGGCGCCGGCTGGGAGGCGGAGTGGCGCTTGCCGCTCACGGCCCTCGGGATCGAGCCGAAGCCGGGCACCGCGCTGCCGTTCAACCTCGGCGTGTTCCGGACCGAGGACGGCCAGTGGATCAACTGGGTCGGCACCAGCGGCCCGACCTGGAACCTGGACAACGCCGGGACGCTCAGCCTTGCGGACACCGCAAAGGCGCCATAAGGCGACGCAGCGGAGAACGACAGTGGCGCGGGACCTCCGGGACCGCAGTAGAGCGCCTCGGGGCCGTCCCGGCCCGAGGGCCCTCGGCCGGGACTGCAGCGTTCCGCGCGACGCGAAAGTCGTCGTCCGGATTGAACCAGGACATGGGATCATTCGGCCCGAGCGGCAGGAGCAACCCGGCGTTCACCAGGCCATCCAGTTCGCCGGCATGAACCAGCATTACGTCCGGGCAGGCGCTGCGCGCCACGCCGGCAGCCGTCGGCGCACTGGCCGCGAGCAGCTCCACCCGAGTGTCACCCATTGCCGACTCCGCACCGCGCGCCAAACGCTCCCACCGCGCACGGCAGGCCGGATCAGCCAACTCCTTGGCCCAGAACGACAGCGTCCGCATCCGGCGCGACAGAATGGAGGGGATCGGATTGCCCTCCGGCGACTGCGGCAGCAGTTCGCTCGTGCCGCGCACCGCGGCTTCCGGGAGGACAGCCCCCGCCCCCGTGTAGAACGTCCCGGGCCGTGCTCAGGCGCTCCGGATTCGCGTCCAGTCGTCGACCTTCAGGTCGAAGCTGAGTTTGGCGCTGAAGAGCATGCCCGGGTCGCGGCGCCTCAGGAAAGACTCGATGGCGGTTATGAGCGACCGCTGCACTGGAGCGTCGTGGCGGGTTTCGCCGTTGATCACGACACGGACGGGCTTGTCGAAGTCCACCATGCCAGGGTTAAGCCAGATTGTCAGGCCGTACACATTTTGCGTATGAATGCTGATCGTGTTCGCGCCATCGTTGAATGCCGACACCGTGCCGCCCTGGCAGCGGATAGTGCGGTGGCGGAAGTTGGTCGTGCAGTACGACGGCTGCGGTTCCGTAGTCTCGACATGGTCGAGCTCAAACGTGCCGAAATGCGTCTCGTCGATCGAAACCCAGAAGAAGTGCGGAGAATCGTAGAGACTGAACGCGCCCTTTCGCGACGCGGTGACCACCCGGGGCGGAATCGGATCTCGCTGCTTGGCCTTGATGTACTCCAGGAAGTCGAGGCATGCCTGCCGCGCGGCTGGATCGCCGAGGCTGTGCCCGCCCTGGTGCTCGACGTAGGTGTGCGGCAAGTGGTGGCCGCTCAGAATGGCACTGGCCAAGCGTGCGAACGCCACGTCCGTGAAGCGTGGCCGCGTGCCGGGAACGGCGTCATGCGCGCCGTGCATATTGTAGAAATCAACGCCGTGAAGACCTTCCCAAAAACCGTAGAACCAGGCGCCCGCGTGAGAGCCGACCGTGGCGAACCTGTCGCCGAGCGTCTGGACGATGTGACAGGCGCCGTAGCCGCCCATGGATTGCCCGAGGAGAAAAACCCGGTTCGGATCAATGTTGAAACGGTATGCGGCTTCCTCAACCACGCCGAGCAGGTAGGCGTCCGACTCGGGGTTCGACCAGCGTTGGTGCGTCGGCCGCAGCAGGTTGCTGGGTGCAACGCTGACAAAAGAGTGCGCTGCCAGCGGCGCGCCGAAGTGGTAGCTGCTGGGCGCCTCACTCTGCAACAGCCACGACTTGGCCGTGTCGCGCGGTGTGCCGCTGCCGCCACCGTGCAGCAGCACGAGGAGTCCCACAGGTGTCTGCGCGTCGTACGAATCGGGCACACAAAAACTCAAGAGTTCATCCGGGTAAAGCCGACGCAGGTGCGGCAGTTCGAAATGGTCCTCGAGGCAGAGCCCAGGCGTGCGGCCCTCCCACTTGCGGGCGATACACGATTGCAGCAGGGCAATCGGGTCTCCGTCGTCATCGGGCATGAGCGAGAGCGCCTGGGTCCGTTCTGCGTCAGTCCCGTACAGGCATTGTTGAATCAAGGCGGCTGTTTGCATGGAAACACCTCAGGTTCATAGCCTCACGAATACCACGAAGCGCTCGCGTCTGGGTGAAGGTAGGCCGGCGACCGGCCACGGTCAAGTGCGTGTGCTGACGCAGTGCGGATCTTGACAGGAAGGCTTCGACGTCATGCAACTCAAGAACCATCGCATTCGGCTCGAGTTCCGGCCAGATGCAGGGCTGACCGTCATCGACCGCGCCAACCCCAAGACGTGGCGCACCGACGGGCCGCTGCTCGTCCTGCACGCCTGGGACCGCATGCTCGACCGCCAGGTCACGACCGCCGCGCCGAGTGACGCGTGCACGATCGCGGTGCGGCGCGACCGGGCTGCGGACTCCGCAACGCTCCGCGTCCGCTGGACCGAGACCGCGATCGAACTCGACCTCGGACTGCACCTGGTCAAGGACGGATTCCAAGTGCGCACCATGCCGCGGCGGATCCGCGAACGCAACGCGAACCGGTTCCGCCTGCTCAGTGCCGAACTGCTCCCCGACTTCGGCGCGGCGCGGCGCGGCCAGCCGGGATACATGCTGCTGCCGAACGCGTCCGGCGCGCTCTGCCGCTTCGACCGTACCAAGACGCAGTCGTGCGAACTCCGCAACTGGGTCTACATGCACCAGCGGGAATGGGAGGCGTGGTGCATGCTGCCGCTGTTCGGCATGAAGCATGAGGATGGCGCGGCGTTCCTCTGCATTCTCGAGAGCGGCGAGTGGGACACGCAGGTGGTGGCGCGGCTGAACGTCGCCGGCACCGACCGGCACACGGTGCACCCGCACCTGCACTTCCGCGAGAACAAGACAGACCGCATCGATCCGGTCGAGCGCGTGGTGCGATACGTGTTCCTGCACGGCACGGACGCGGGCTATGTCGGTATGGCGAAGCGCTACCGCGAGTACCTGCTCGCCGAACGCGGCGCACGGTCGCTGCGCGAACGCGCTGCCGCCAGTCCGGCGCTCGCCTACGAGGCCACGGCACACACGTGCAAGGTGTTCATGGCTTCCAAGACGCGGCGCACGGACGGCAAGGGGCGCTACGACCTGTTCACGACGTTCGACCAGGCGGCGGAGGTCATGACCGAGTTCAAGCGCCACGGCCTGGGGTGCGTCTCGTACGAGTTCGTCGGCTGGTGCCCGGACGGGCATGACGGCATGTACCCGCGCCGGTTCCCCGTCGACCCGCGCGTCGGCGGCCTCGCCGGACTGCGCCGATTTCAGCGCCTGGCGCGCGACGCCGGACACCGCGTCGGGGTGCACGACAATTACGTCGATATGTACCAGGCTTCGCCGGACTACGACCCGGACCTGCTCGCCGTGGACCGGGACGGCGAACTCGTGCTCGGCGGCGTCTGGAGCGGCGGACAGATGTACTACATTTGCGGGAGTCAGGCGCTGCGCTTCGCGAAACGCGATCTGCCGCGGCTGAAACGCCTGGGCCTGGACGGGATCCTCTACCTGGACGCTATGCCGCGTGTGCCGCGACCGTGTCATGCCGCCGGACATGGGCACGTGCCCGGCAGCCGCCGCGCGGACGGCGCCGGCGTGATCGCGCTGCTGCAGTACGCGCGGCGCGTCATGGACGGGCAACCGCTCGGCTGTGAGAACGTGATGGGTTATACTATCCCGTACCAGGACTTTGCGGGGCACATACCACAGCGGGCGGCAAACGGCGGTGTGCCTGCGGAGTTCGCCGACGAGTGGGTGCCGTTCTTCCAGATCGCCGTGCACGGATTGCTGAAGTACCACCTCGGCGATCCGCGGCAGGGCGGTGGTCCGGAGGGGGGCACGGCCTGGCTGCTGCGCGAGATCGAGTACGGCGCCATGCCGCGGTTCGAGTACCAGTACCGCGACCGGAACACGCGCGACGGCATGCAGTTCCACTTCGGCGACTGGCGGCCGTGGCTGCCGGTGCTGGCCGCGCAGCACCGTGTGCTGTGCGACGAACTCGGGCCGCTGCAGTTCGAGTGGATCACCGGTCACGAGCGGACGCGCAGCGGCGTCAGCCGCACGGCTGGCAAAGGCTTGGGGCATGTGGTGCTTGGGTGGCTGGCGAGAAGCGGACAGCACCGAATCCAGCAGACGGAACGACGATGTCGTCGCACCGACGCCATGTGGAGTGCGGCGGCAGAGTCCTGCTGAACAGCAGGACGGCGACGCCGCTTTGGCTGAGACGCGTTGCCCCGACAACATGCGTTTGAGCGGTGCCGGCGCGCCGCGCTCCCGCAACGGCGTGAAATCACGTACCACCGGCTGAGCCGGTGGTTTGTTAGACGCTTCGCTTGGGCCGCTCAAAGCGGCGACTCATTGCACTGTTGCCGGCCCTGCCGGCGC
>MHBL01000201.1 GCA_001803235.1 Lentisphaerae bacterium RIFOXYA12_64_32 | reverse complement strand
GATTGGGAAAAGGGGGGGGCGCCAACCGCCCCCCCTTTTTCCCAATCGACGCCCCACGGGCACAAGGCCCGTGGCGGCGCGAACCGGTCAGTAACCCGCAGGGTATGATCGGGCGGTCCCCGCCCGGGGGGTGCTGACGCATTACGGACGAGTCGGGTGACACCTTGAAACGAGCCCCGTGTGCGGGTAGAGTTGCCTGTTTGAATGCCGGGGTTCAGGGTTCAGGAACGAAAGCGACCCGTGCAATAGGCGGGACGGATCCGGTCTTGCAGGGCGATATGCGCCTCCGAAACGCCTCTTGCGGGCAGTACCGCGGGCGGCCCCCGCCCACTGAGACCGCCCGGAGGCCGGGCGGTGTACTGTCAACATGCACACGAACCGCTTGAGGCAAAATCGACCCTTATCGCGTCAGGTCGAAACAAAGCGCCGCCAATAGCGTCAGATTCTGCCAGGCGCTTAACCTGAACACCGAACACTGAACACCTGCATTGCCACAATACTGGACAAGAACCAGTGAGACAAAACGGCTCATCTTCGAGGTATTCAGCATGGCAAGAGTGAAACTCCCGGTGCCGGAATCGTTCCGGTTCCAGACCGAGATGACGCTGCGGGTCGGCGACATGAACTACGGCGGCCACCTGGGCAACGACGCAGTGTTGGCGTTGCTGCATGAAGCCAGGGTGCGATTCCTGCGCCAATTGGGCGGGACCGAGCTGGACTTCGGCGGTGTCGGCATCATCATGACAGACGCCGTCGTGGTTTACAGGTCTCAGGGGCGGCTCGGGGAGACCGTTCAAGTCAGGCTCGAACCGCAGGAGTTGCACGATTTCGGATTCGAGCTCTCTTACCAAGTACGTGAAAAGCAGACGGAACGGGAGATCGCCCGCGCCAAGACCGGATTTGTGTGTTACGACTACCAGATCGGCAAGATGGTCAGGCTGCCCGGTCGTGCACGCGAACGACTGGCGGGCGGCGCGCCCGTTGCGGCACCGCCGACCGGGGCGTGACGGCGAGGGATCCATTCGCCTGCGACGTCATACAGCGGCAGGCGCCGGGCTTGTAGTTCCGCGTTTAGGGCGCGTCGATTTTAGTGCAGCAACAGGCCTTCCGGAGTGGCGGGAGCGGTCGCAGACGCTGAGCCTGGCGAAGGGCTCGCTCCCGCATGCCGGACCGAGCCGGTCCGGCCACTTTGGGCGTGGTTGCGCGTCTGAGGTGGTTAAATCGACACGCCCTTTACGCGGTCCGGGTTGCGCGGGGCCGCGTGACACCAAGACCGCCTGAAAGGCGCGTCGATTCAGGCATCTTGCCGGCGCAAACCGGCTGGAGACGACGGTCCGCCGCCGTGGATTGAGCACAAATGACCGCCGAGGACGGCGGGGCCCAGGCGTTGCAGCCCACGCCAAGCGGTTATGTATTGAGGAGAAGATCATGCCGAACCACAAGTCCGAGGGACAGAGCGTTTCCATTCACGCTGGCATCGGGGCTGCCGCTCAGGCCCGGGGCCTTGATCCCGTGCTGTTGTACGAGACGGTCATCGAGTTGGCGGAAGAAGGAATGCTGACGGCCACCTGCATCAACGCGGCGGCGGGGATCCTGCTGAGGGAACTGAATCTGCCGGAGTACTACTTCCACAACATCTCCAAACAGGCCCTGCACAACATCCTGCTGACCCTGGCAACGAACCTGCGTGCCATCGAGGGCCGGTTCTACCTGTCCAGCGACACGGCGCACCTGCAGTGCACCGCCGACGCCGGGATCCAAGTCATGGTGGCCACGGCCGAAACCCGGGACTACATGGAGCGGGTCATCGGCCCGGCGATTGCGCAGCGGCGATGGGAATACTACTTCAGCCCCCGACATCAGTACACGACATACATCGTCAAGCCCGAGAAATGCCCGGACGCCGACGACGTCCGGCGCGGCAAGCCCCCGTTCGCCTTTGCTTCCGTGGCGGCTGAACTCCCCTTGCCGGAAGAAACCAGCCGCCGGTACGAGGACTTGCTCCGCCGCCACCTGGCGTCTGTGGGCCGACTCATCGATTTCTCGGACTCCCAGGCCACCACGGAAACGCGCCTCATGTTCCACCGGATGATGTCGCACGCAGCTCTGCCAATCGTGCGCAAGTTCCTCGCCGAACGTGGGTTACGCCTTAACCGGGCCTACGGCGAACCTTACCGCGGCGACAGCGGAACGATCTCCTCCATCTGCTCGCTCTACATCGACGGGATCCTGGACGAGAAAACCCGCGCCGCCGTCGCCGAAGACTTGCGCGACTTCCTGGCCCTGGGCGAAAACCCGTTCGAGGAACTCTACCTGCAGGGCGCCTGGTCGTTCCCGGAAATGCTGTTTGCGGTCTGCACTGGGTTCTTCGTGCACCAGTTCATCTTCAACGACACGGAGATCGACCGTCGCATCATGGGGCTGCTGGCTGACGAGGCCTTGAAGGAGGCGTTTGCCAAACGCATCTCCATCTCGAACCGCAGCGAGTACCTGCGACACCTGGTCAACAATGCCCTGCGCGACAACCCGGATATGGTAAAACGCCTCTTCTCGCTCTTCGACCGACGGTTCAACCCCGCATTGCCGGCGCGTCTCGACACGGCCGCGCTCGACAAGGAGCTGACGCAACTCAACGCGGAAATCGACCGCCGTTTCGTCGAGGACAACACCGTGCAGGGGATCTTCCGGTTTGCCGGCGTGTTTGTACGCGCCACCGTGAAGACCAATTTCCATAAAGGAGAAAAGCGCTCGTTCGCCTTCCGGCTCGAACCGGCCGTGCTCGATCCGCTGGTCTTCTCCAGCAAAGTGTACGGCGTCTTCTTCGTTCTCGGCCACTACGGACTCGGCACCCACATGCGCGCCGAAGACATCGCTCGCGGCGGCCTGCGCCTGCTGCGAGTCACGCCCACCAACTACGAAAACGAACTGGACGGCGCCAACCTGCTCAACTACGCCCTGGGCCCAAAGGCGCAGCGGCTCAAACACAAGGACATCGCGGAAAGCGGCGCCAAAGGTGTGGTGGTGCCGCGACCGGAACACGCACATGACGGGCTCAGCGCCCTGTACGACTACACGGATGGCATCATGGACTTGATGCTGCCCTCGCCAGAGGTCGTCGACTGGCTCGGCAGAGCCGAGATGCTGTTCTTTGGCCCGGACGAGGGCACAGCCCCGTTCATGGACGCCATCGCCCAGCGCGCGAAAGAGCGCGGGTACCGGCACTGGCGCACCATGACCACCGGCAAGTCGATCGGCATTCCGCATGACGTTTTCGGGGTCTGCACCGACGGCCAGGTGTTCTCGCTCACCAGCAGCGGCGAACAGGGCACGGAACTGAAGGTCGAAGGCAAGACGGTCGTCACGACGCGTTTCACCGAGGAGATCTGGCAGCGAATCGGCACCCGCATCGCCAGCAGCGGCATGACCACAACCTGCGTCATGGCCGCGTTCCGCGCCTTGGTCGGGCGCCAGGACTGCCGCGAGGAAGACCTCAACCTGATGATGACCGGCGGACCCGACGGCGACCTGGGCGCCAACCAGATCCAGACATACCGTGGCCGCATCTGCCTGGTGATTGACGGCGGCGCGGTGCTCTTCGACCCAGCCGGGCTGGACCGCAAGGAGCTGTGCCTGCTCGCATTGAACCGACACGCCAAGCCGCGCCTGAACGCGGCCGCCTACCCCCGCGAAAAGTTGAGTCCCCGCGGCTTTCTGGTGGCGCGGACCGCCAAGGACCTGCGCCTGCCCGACGGCACGCCGGTGCCTGATGGCGCCTATTTCCACCGTATGTTCCTCACCAGCCAGGCCATGCGCCCGCTCGTCGCCGAGGCGAACATCCAGGCCTTCATCCCGTGCGGCGGGGTCAAGGACACGATCAACTTCGCCAACGTCCGGGACTTCCTCGCACTCTTCCGGGAACTGCGGTTCATCGTCGAAGGTGCAAACGTCTTCTTTGACGACCCGGCCCGGGACCACATCGCCCGCGAAACGGCCATCCTCCAGATCCGGGATTCAACCGCCAACAAGGGCGGCGTCACCAGCAGCTCCCTGGCGGAAGTCCTGACCGCCTTCCTGCTCGGGGACGACTACGAGGCACGCTTGGTCGAGGACGAAAATACCCGGTTCCAACTGGCGCACGAACTGCTCAATATCATCGCGGCCAACGCCGCCGCGGAGACCGACATGCTGCTCGGGCTGTACGAGAAGAATCGCGCCGTGCCCCTGTTCCGCCTCTCCGTCCAGACCAGTGAGCAACTCCTGGCATTGCAGGAGCGCCTCTACCAGAGCCTGGACGCGATCCTGAAGAACGAGGCACTGGTGGCACGCACGGTCGAGGCCTACGTGCCCAAAACGCTGACCCGCATTCTCGGCTTGCCCGAAATGCTCCGGCGCCTGAGCACCGACGAACTGGCCGCCTACCGCGATGCCATCGTCACAAAGAAGTTGGCGGCCCTCGCCCTGTACCGCCACGCCACCGATTGGGACCGTTTCCTGAAACGCCTGGAAAAGGACCTGCCCGGTACGCTGGAGGGGTTGCTGCGTGATGCGTGACGCGGGCCCCGTGCGGCCCGGCGAACAATAACCGCGCCCTTCGCACGCTATGGTGTCCAGTAGGCTCACGGCGGCAACCCTGCCGTCCGCGCGTTACGTTGCGTCCACGCACACGCCTTGGGTCATTGACACGGAGCAACACCCCATGAAACTCGGCCGGCTTTCGGGAGGGGCTACGCCGGTTGTCGCCATCGTGATTCTGGCCGCCGCACTCATCGCCGCGACCGTCACCGCGGCACAGTACCGTCGCGCGGCGCGCGACGCAACGGATGAGTTGTCGCGCGAGCGAACGCGCCTACGCGAAAGTCCAGAACCAACAACTGCGGCACCGGAAAAGGCAATGAAGCCGGCGCCGGTCGAGAAACCCGCCGTGACGGCGTCCGGCACGTCCACCCCGGCGTCGCACCAGATCGAGCTGCAGGAAAAGGTCAGCGATTTGCAGGAACTTCTCAAGGTCAAGGACCGGATGATTGCCGAACTGCAGGCCTCGCCGCGGGGGCCGCGCGGTGACATGCGGCGCCCCCAGAACGGGGCCGGCGGCCCCGCGGACTTCCGAAACTTCATGGAAAACCTCAAACAGCGCGACCCGCAGCGCTACCAGGAGATGCAGGATCGCATCAAGGCGTCGCAGGAACGAATGGCCACCGGGCTGACCAAGCAGCAGGAGTTCCTGTCGCAACTCGATACGGCGGCGATGACCCCGGATCAAGCCACCAACCACCAGAAACTGATCGAACTGATGAACCAGAACCAGGAGATCCTCGACGCGATCAACCTGGACCCGGAGGCGGAGGACGTGGGCGACTTGCGGCGTCAACTCTTCGATAACAACCGCCAGGTCCATGACCTCATGGACACCGAGCGAACGGTCGCGCTGCAGGACCTGGCACAACGGCTTGGCTACACCCCCCAGACCGCCGGCCAGTTCGTCGACTACGTGAAGAACGTCTTCGAGGTGACGTCGGCTCCGTCCTTCCGCCGTGGAGGCGACCGGGCAAACCCACCCGGCGGTACCGGCCAACAGCCCGCAGGCGCGACCGGGCAAACCCCGGCCGGGACTGGGCCGTGACCCCCTCCGCAACCCCTGCGACAACCGGCGGCACCAGCACCCTCCCCTGCATCTGGGTTCGCGCCTTTCGCGTGTTTCGTAGTTGCCCGGTGGACGCGGCGTGACGGCGACAATCGATGGAACACCCGCCGCGGCACGCCTACTCCTGCTCGCCCAACCGCCGCACCAGGTCGCGGAAGTAGCGGTAGTTGTCGAGGGAAATGTCCGGCGGAATGCCGTGGTCGCACTGGACGATGAAGCCGCCGCCGGAATCCTTGAGCTCGCGCATCTTGGGGATCACTTCCGCGTCAATGGCCTCCCGACCGCGGGCCACGGCGCGCTTGTCGATCCCGCCGAGAAACGTGACCTGGGAGCCGTACCGACGCCGCGTCTCGCGAACGTCCATTCCCGCCGCCACTTCCATGGGATGCATGACGTTGATGCCCGCCTCCAGCCACAGGGGGATAAGCTGGTGGATGTCGCCATCCGAGTCGAGGGCAATGACCTTCACACCGTGGCGATGCAGCAGGTCCACCATCGTGCGGTAAAAGGGCATGCAGTACCTGGCGTACATCTCGGGCGACAGCAGCGAACCGTTCCTGAACGCCATGTCCTCCCAGAACATGACCCAGTCAAGCTGCACGCCGGCGGCGAAAATGCGCTGCGCCAGCGTCCGGTAGAAGAACGTGAGGTGTTCCATCATCTCTTCCACCAGCGCCGGATCGTCATAGAACAGGTAGCTGGCGTTCTCCACCCCCATCCAGTTGCGGATCAGGCCGTACGTGCCGCCCAGCCATACGCCCAGGGGCGTGGTTCGACCCGACGACGCGCGTCCAATCGCCTGCAGATCGGCCGGGAGACGGCCGGGGGTGTCAGGGTCCAGCCGCGACTTGTAGTCCGCCCAACTCGCACGGTCGGTCACCTCGTAGGAGAGAAACTGCGGCATGGCCGGGGGCGGCTCGTTCTTCAGCGCCCTGATCACCGCGTGACCCGCCTTGCGCACCACGTACTCGGACGTGTCCTCGATCGTTTCCCACGCCAGGGCCGGCAGCGGCCCGTCCAAGATCGGCAGCTTGTCCCGCCCCCAGATATTGATGTGATCCATGCCGAAGTAATCGAACAGGCTGTCGTTGTTCAATCCCTGCGGCAGTCCTTCGCGCTCCCACCGCTGCCGGGTCGAATCGAACGCAAAGTAGTCGCCCAGACTGGGCCGGTCCGGGCCGGTACAGGTCAGCGTCCGCATCAGTCGCTCGCGTTCGTTCATCCGAGAGCCCCTTTCTCTGCCCCTGCCCGCCGTCCCCGAACACGCCCCGGGCTGAACATGTGGATCCCCATTGGGGACGGACAGGCAGGACCGGGACGAGACGGCAGAACGGTCGATGGCACGACGGTGCTGGCGCCCCTCACACTCACCATGATCTCGCCATCCATGATTTTGCCATCCGCCTGCGTCGTCCGAAGGTCGTGTCGCCGGCGTAACACACGGGTCCGATGACTGGGAAACCGAACCGGGCGCTGGGCTTTCCGCCGCCGCGCCGCTCACCCGTAGCGGCCGTACGTCTCCGCGAGTTCGACCATGCGGCGGAGGCGCTCCGGCTTCACATGCGGCGCGACACTGCAGGCGCTGGAGAGAATGAACCCCGAGCCCGGCGCACCTATCTCAAGCCGTTGCCGCACCGCGCGCTCGAACGTCGCATCGTCAGCCCGCAGCATTTCGTTCACCGCATCAAGGTTTCCCTTGAAGAAGAATCGCCGGCCGAATTCCGCCTTAGCCTTGGCCAAATCGACCGTTCCGAGCGGCGGCGGGTCGAGCGTGTCGACGCCGCGGTAACCGGCCTCGGCCATCAGGTCGAGACGGTCGCCAATCGCACCGCAGGTGTGGACGTACGACGGCAGCCCGTGCCGGTGAATGGCCGCCGCCACCTCGCGCTCGTACGGCAGCACGAACTCGCGGTACTGCTCGCGCCCGATGAACCCGGCGCCGGCAAACGCGGAACTGACCAGGATCGCGTCCGGCTCGCAGGACGCGTAGCACGCCACCTCTGCCGCCACGTTGGCGGTGAAGGTCTTGAGTATCCCGCGGCAAATGTCCGGCACATCGATCATGGCCATCAGCGCCTGCTCGTAGCCGAACAGTTCGAGCAGGTGCGTGAACGGCGAAAATACCTCCACGTGCACCGACACCGCCGGGTTCGCCGCGCGCGCCGCGCGCAAACCACGGGTCAGCCATGCGGGGTACGCGGCGGGTTCTGCGAAGTCCGCACCGTCGGGGATGTCCCAGAGGCTGGGGGCATGCCAGGTGTTCCACACGTAGCCGGGCGTGCGGAAACCGCGTCGGTCGGCGACGTCGAAGTTTGCGTAGTCCGCATGTGGCAGCGACTGGCGACCGGGCAGGAACGTCTGCGCGTTGTCGTCGCGCGGCATCAGCGTTTCCAGGCCCGAGCGCCAAGTCAGCTTCTCGCCATCTGCAGTTGGCTCGCGCGCCGCCAGGTACTCGCGCCAGTTCTCAGGCCGTCCAGGCAGGTTGATGAGAAACCCGTCAAACCCGTACCGACGCCGGAACTCAGAGAGCGTCGCCACAAACACGTCACTGTCGAACCAGATGTCCGCCGGCGTCCGCCCGCTGTTGATGAAGTAGTGCCCCAGCGCGAGCTGGCACATCACCGGCACTCGATCCGGGACCTCATGGTTCATCGCCGCCCGCACACGTTCACGCGAGTTCATTCTTCCTCCTGTGGTCAGAAGACGCCGTCGCGCCACGCGCTCTGCCCGAAAGGCCGTCGCCGACCCTCGACCCTCGACCCTCACACCGTCATCCGAGTCAGGATCCGGCTCTCCTCCTCGGGCGCAACCCTCTGGTACAGGCCGCGCGCAATCCGTGACTCCCAGGCGGCGTCCTCGATCTGGTGCGACGCGGCACTGAATTCGCCGATGTCCCGGAACCGGCGCACGGCCCGAACGGAGTTGCGCTGCTCGCGCTCCAGCCGCCGGAGCAGCCTGGCCAGCGGCGCGCCCCGAAGCCGGATGACGCGCGAGAGGCCGCCACTGTCCAGGTAGTTCTTGTGGTTGAGCACCACGACCGCGTGCCCATCCGTTGTGAGCACCTCGGTCGACAGCGAAACGACCTCACGCTCGTGCCGGTACTCGCCCCGCACGATCCGGGTGTAGCAGCAGGCAACGAACGCCGCCCGCACACCTTCGGCATGCAGTGCAACGTAAGCGCCGCTGTCCACAATGCTCGGGATGAAGCACCGCACCGCCTTGCGGTACCGGCCGGGCTGAAACCCGGATCGAGACAGTTCCTCAACGTAGGGCGCCAGGCCTTCGCGCGTCTCCAGCGAGAGTTCCTCCGGCGCGCAGTCCCGCTCCGCCTCATGCGCCGGCAGCCAGTTGCAGTTGTCGGTCGCCTTGCGGCGCAGCTTGAGCCCCAGCGCAATCGGGAATGCGAGCAACCCGCCGAACCGCCAGCACTCGGCGAGCGTAAGCCCGCCGAAATTCATCCGGTAGATTCCGGGTTGGATCATGGGGCCGACTACGTCCGCACAGTGTTTTCCAATTGCCCCCGGGACAGGGGAACGACGAAAGGCGCGAACGGCCGCGAAAAGGGATGGGCCAGGGAATGGCGGTGCGGATTCGGAAGTGGCCCAGCAATCCGTGGCTGGCGGACCCGACACGAGACGCCAGCGACACCGGACGAGTAAGCCCACCGCCCCGAATTCCTTTCGCGCCTTTCGCGTGTTTCGTAGTAGCCCAACGATTGAGGCCAAACGGTTGCAGCCGACGGAGTACCACGGCTGGGTCGGGGCTGTTCCGCCTGGATGCGCTCATGCGCTCTTGACATAGAGAGGAACTCCGTCCCGTCGGACCAACTCCGTGACCCGCCCTCCGGTGGAAAGGTCAACCAAGTCCACCGGTTTCGACAGCGAGCACATCAGTTCGCCGTAGAACCGGAAGAAGAGCGCCGGGTCAATGCCGTCGACGGCCAGGTCGATGGCGCCGATCAGCCGGCGGCAGCATGTAGTGCAGGTGTGGCATGCACGGACCGGTCGTGTTGAAATATCTGGCCATGGACGGGTACGCCCCGCATTTCTCAACCGCTACGATACCACTCGTTCCACGCTTCCGCCACCGGTACTGCCACGTCCGCGCCATCCGCCAGCGCGGCCCGCCCGCCGCCGCACCCACCCAGGACCAGCTCGCACTGGAACTGCAATACGTGGATGCCGACGAGTTCCTCGCCGCCCTTTGACCTTCCCCCGGCCGCTCAGGACACCGTAGGGGTGTGTCCGCGCCAACCTTCTCCCGGCCCGTTTTCAGACTCTCCCGGCGTTCTTCCACCCTCCGGCCCCGCCCAGACCGTCCTTCCTGCCCGGCCAGGCCCGGCAGCCGGGCCTGGCCGGGCAGGAAGGCACGCAATTCCCCCATCCCTTGCGCTCCCATCCCATCCGGTCTATCTTCTCCCTCGTGACCCGGGAAAAGCAATTCCCTATCAGTTTACGATTACCGTTGCGAACACAGCCGGTCAAGTCCGATCATCGGTTCGGATGTGGCGGATCATCTTTGGGTCCCGAACGCTCACGGCCCAGCCTCGATATTCCGTCGGCTGCGGCCTCTGCTCTAGTGCTCGTCCGCCAGAAGTCACCCCGCAATTGCGCGCAATGGTCCGCACCTTCCCAGGCGAGACGCCAAGCCG
>MHBL01000200.1 GCA_001803235.1 Lentisphaerae bacterium RIFOXYA12_64_32 | reverse complement strand
CGCAGTCGTTCCACCCGCGACTGACGCAGTACCGTACATCGGCGTGGTGCGTCGGCGCGTCCCGCGCCGAAGCAGGGCACGCCGGCCGGCTCTGTCCGGCAAAGCTGCTCGCGCGAAGACGGATCCCCGGCCGAAAACCTCGGTCCGAGACGGACCCGAGGCACTCTACTGCGGTCCCGGAGGTCCCGCGCCACTGCCCGCCTTACCGCTCCGCCACCTGAACCGCAGCGGCCCTGGACGCCTGGCGCCAGCGCGACGGGGTCACGCCCTCGACACGGCGGAAGCAGGTGGCAAACTGGCTGGCGCTGCGGAATCCGCAGGCGCCGGCGATGCGCGCAACCGTGTGGTCCGTGGTGCGGAGTAACTCGCGGGCCTTCTCCAGCTTGAGCCGAACCAGCAGTTCGACCGTGGAGATGCCCAACTCGCGGCGGCACGCGTTGAGGAGCGTGTTCTGGCACACACCGAGCTTCGCCGCCAGCCCTGGAACGGTTGGGAAGACAAGCAACCCGGTCCGGCACACACGCTGCGCCCTTGCCACCAGTGTCTCGGTTTCCCGCCCGGGCGCCGTCGTGCGCCCGGGGCCGTCCTGTACGCACTGCCCGGCAATCGCAAAAAACCGTTCGAGAAAGTGCGCCGGCGGCAACCGTTCTTCGGAGTGGAATCCCGTCACGATGTCCTGGAACAGAACCTTGGCGGCTTGATACTTCGGCAGCGTGCGCACACGGTCTAGCGGTGTCAACCCGAACGCCGTGGCGATGGCCGGCACCGCCGGCCCAACGACCTCGAAATGAATGGTGCGAAACGGCTTGCCCTCGTACTCCGTGACATCGTGCCACTCGCCCGGCCAGAGGCACACCATCTGCCCGGCGCGCACGAGAAACTCGCCAACCGCCAAACGCTCGAACGTGGCCCCGTCCACGATCAGACTCAGGACCATCCCTGACGCCACCATGCGGCGGTTGACCAGCTTGCCCTGCCCCAGGTGCTGCCCCGCACTGCGTGGCCACAGTCCCATCCCCACCTCCCTGAAGTCCTGCGCCTGGTACATGTGGAAAACCCAACCTGTTTGTGAATTATCGATTGCCTATGTCCTGGATGAATCCCGACCTGACGGAGTATCGTAGATTAACAAGACTACAGTTCCCGCCGAAATCAATGTGAAAAATAGATAACCCATTCCAGAAGAGGTGTCAGGACAGGCAGGGCACGAGATTCGTCCGATCCTGTCCGATACGTCCGACGCGTCTGATTCGTCCAATGTGTCCGCGCGGTCCGACACCCGACACCCGACACCCGACACCCGACACCCGACACCCGACACCCGACACCCGACACCCGGAGACGCACCATGACAACCCCGCAACGCAGACCAGCTCCGCAGCGGCCGGTGCGGTGCGCCGTGATCGGGTACGGCCCGTCGCACTCGTTCGGGCGCCAGCACGGGCGCTGGCTCAGCGCGAGCCCCGACCTTGACTGGGTCGCGGTCTGCGACCAGGACTCCGCACGGCTCGACGCGGCGAAGAATGACTTCCCGCACCTGCAGACATTTTCGGACGTGAACCAACTTCTGGCGTCCGACGCGGTCGACATGGTATCCATTGTCACTCCGCACCACACGCACGCGCCGCTGGCCCTGGCGGCCATTGCGGCGGGCAAGCACGTGGTGGTGGACAAGGCGATGTGCCTCACCGTGGCCGAGGCCACGGCCATGATCGACGCCGCCAATGCGGCCGGCGTAATGCTGGCCGTGTTTCACACGCGCCGGCATGACGGCAACTTCCGCGCCATCCAGGAAACGGTCGCCAGCGGCGCCATCGGCGAGGTGTTCCACGTCGAACTGAGCGGGGGCGGCTACCACCGGCCGCGCGACTGGTGGTTCAGCCGCAAGGCACTGAGCGGCGGCGCGTTCTACTACTGGGGCCCGCACGCCATCGACTGGGTCTTGAGCCTGATCCCGGGCCGGGTCCAGGGCGTCACCGGGTTCTACCACAAGAAGCTCTGGCCGGAGGTGGACATCGAGGACCAGACCCGGGCGTTGCTCCGGTTCGAGAACGGCGCCGTGGCGGACATCACGTGGTCGCACGCCGACGCGTCGGCCGACCTGGCGCGCAAGCCGCTCTGGCGCATTCTCGGGACGCACGGCGCCATTGTGGATACCGGCGCGGGCGCGGGCAGCGGCCTGCTCACCGAGATTGAGGGCCCCGTGTCCGGCGCCATCCGCACCATCACGATCGACGGCGAGACGCGCCAGACCGCCGACGTACCGTACAAGACGTCGGACTGGGCCACGTTCTACCAGGACGTGGCAGACCATCTGCTGCGCGGCAAGCCGGTGCCCGTCAGCGGCGAAGCCGGCCGGCGCACCATTGCGGTGTTCGAGGCCGCCGAGCGCTCTTCCAGAACCGGCCAGACGGAACCTGTCGCCTTCGATTCAGGTGGGCAATGAGGATGGAGAATTGGGCTCTGCCCAAACCCGCCGGGGAATCATTGACTCCCCGGACCCCACAGTGCGGATTGCGGACTTGGCGATGGGCAGAGGATGTCGGGGTGGTAACAGACACAGTCCGCCCATCGCCAAGTCCGCGATCCGCCAATGGGAGGGATGCAGAGCGAGGCCCCGAGCGACCCCGCCCGAATGGCGGGGACTGCGAGCGCGACAGCGCGGGGAGGGTCAGCGATCCTCCAGCGGGGGTTTGGGGGCAGAGCCCAATTCGTCATCCTGACTGCCCTCAAAGGAGAACTGACAGCAATGATTCCTCGACACCATGCCTTGGCCGTGTACCGGACCATGCTGAAGATACGCCTGTTCGAGGAGCGTGTGGCGCAACTGTTCCGGGACCACAAGCTCTATGGCCCGGCCCACCTCTACGTCGGTCAGGAAGCCGTGGCAGCCGGCGTCTGCGCGCACCTGGCGCCGACCGACTACGTGGCCTCGACGCACCGCGGACACGGCCACCTGATCGCGAAAGGCGGCCGGTACGACCGCATGATGGCCGAACTGTTCGCCCGGGCCACGGGGTACTGCAAGGGCAAAGGCGGCTCCATGCACATTGCGGACATGTCGCTGAACATGCTGGGCGCGAACGGCATCGTCAGCGCCGGCATCCCCCTGGCGACGGGTGCGGCCTTTGCGGCGAAAGTCCTCAAGAACGGCCGCGTCAGTGTCGCCTTCTTCGGGGACGGCGCCGCGAACGAGGGCGTCTTCATGGAGTCAATGAACATCGCGGCCACGAACCGCCTCCCGGTCGTGTTCGTCTGCGAGAACAACACGTACTCGGTCGGCATCAAGTGGCGCACGGTCGCGAACCACGACGACATCGCGGCGCGCGCCCACGGCCTCGGCCTGCCGGGTGTGATCGTGGATGGCCAGGACGTGACGGCCGTGTACCGCGAGGCGGCCACGGCGCTCGAGCGGGCCCGGAGTGGCGCGGGCCCGACGCTGCTCGAGTGCAAGACGTACCGGTACTTCGGGCACTGCGGCATCTGGGGCGATCCGCGGGATCCAGCGGAAGTGGCGGCGTGGAAAGCGCGCGACCCGATTGCCCTGTTTGCAGCACGCCTCCGCAGTGAAGGCATGGCGAGCGAAGCCGAACTGGAATCCATGGCCGAAGAACTTCGACGCGAGTTGGACGCCGCCGTGGCGTTCGCCATGGCCAGCCCCGCCCCTCGCCCCGAAGAAGTGACCTCCGACGTCTACAGCGAATCAACCGGCCCGAGAGCGAGCACGACCGCGGGCACCACCGGCATCACGGTTGGCAACGACGTGGTCAGCAAGTACCTGGAGGAGTAGCCCGGAGACGAGAGAGCCGTTCCCAGAAAGGCAACCTTATGGAGCGCCCGCGTCCTCGCGGGCCGGCTTGGGGCCAGCTTGGTGTTACGCCTGGCAATACCACAGACCCTCAGGCCTTGTCCCATGGCCACACACCACCCGGAGTTGGTTAGGATCAGGAGTAACCCCATGCCACGAGAGATGAACATCCGCGAAGCCGTGATGGACGCGGTCAAGGAAGAGATGGAACGCGATCCGACCGTCGTCTACCTGGGCGAGTGTGTGGAAGGGCTGTTCGGCGATCGCAGCTATGAGATGCCCATTGCCGAGGCCGGCTTCACCGGCGTGGGCGTCGGCGCGGCCCTGGCCGGACTGCGGCCCATCGTCGAAATCATGTTCGGCGACTTCGTCACCTTCGCCATGGACCCGATCGTGAACCAGGCGGCCAAGATCCGTTACATGTTCGGCGGTGCGGCATCGGTCCCGCTCGTGATCCGTTGCCCGTTCGGGGCCTGCCCCGGTATGGCCGCGCAGCACTGCCAGAGCCTCGAGTCCTGGTTCGCCGGCATTCCCGGGCTGAAAGTGGTCACGCCCGCCACGCCGCGCGACGCCAAAGGCCTGATGCTGGCCGCCATCCGCGACGACAATCCGGTCCTGTTCTGCGAGGCGCGCCACTCGGGCATCCGCGAGACGATCACAGACGCAGACGGCCCCATCCCCATCGGCAAGGCCGCAATCCGGCGCGTCGGCAAAGACGCCACAATCGTGACGTACGGCTCCATGCTGGAGAAATCGCTCCAGGCCGCCGAGCAGTTGGCCGCCAAGGGCATTGACACCGAGGTCGTCGACCTGCGAACCATCCTGCCGCTCGACGAGGAAGCGGTCCTCGCGTCCGTGGCCAAGACGGGCCGGCTCGTGACCGCAGCGGAAGCCTACGCGCCGTGCAGCGTCGCCTCGGAAATCGCGGCCCTGGTCATGGAGAAAGGTTTCCGTTCCCTGAAAGCGCCGCTACGCCGCGTCCACCCCAAGTTCGCCCCGGTCCCGTTCGCCAGCGAACTGGTCCACAGTCTCCTGCCCCAGGTCGAGGACATCGTAGCGGCCGTGGAGAGGCCGGCTGACTGACCAGGGCGAGCGCCGTGATCAGGGCGTTGCCGCGCTCGACATCCACGCGGATTGCGAAGTGCGCACCGAACCCGCGCCTCACTGACCCGGCGCGCCATTCCACATCGGCGGAGTGAACACGGCATCGCGCGTCCCGGCGACGAATGGGGGAATGCCGTCCATGCGCAACTGGAACTGTCCGCCAACGGCCACGAGCATGCTCCACACTCGGGCGCGCGCCGCCGGCGGCACCGCGATCCGAACTTCCAGCCATGGCCGTTCCCCTGCTTCGGGCGGCTCCCAACGCTGAGTCTGCACCGTCTCACCGTCGGGACCGTAGATGACCAGTGCGCTCGGGCCGTCACCGAAATACTGTTTCACGGCGATGACGAAGCTCTCTGCCTCGGGCGGCACACTGAACCAATAGAGCTCGGGGGTGTAGACGAACCGCCACATGGCCGGGTCGATCTGCAGCACGACCTTGCTGACATTGAAGGCAAAGTCGACCATGGCCGGGTAGCCCTGGTGAACGTCGAGCCGCCAGACGCCCACCTTACCGTCCGCCGGCAACTCGAAGCTGCCTGCCGTGTCACCCATGGCCGCGAACTTCTCGTCCTTTACCAGTTGCCCGTCCGGGGCCTGCAACTTGAGCCACCACTCGCTGCTGCGGCCACCGGTGGCCAGGCGCTTGTACTCCACCTTGAGCGGCGCATCCGTGTCCTCCTGAATGAACATCGCATGCTGACGTTTGAAGCCCCACGGCTGCGCAATGAGCGTTGACGGTTCGGCCATGCCCAACGGCGCCGCCGCGGCGACGAGCGGTGCGCCCATCGCCAAGTCGAGGTCGCGACCGCCGCTCGCTGCCGCACCGGCGAGCAGTGCCGCCAGCCCCTGGTCGACATACTTGCGGTCGCCCGTGAGTCGCCAGCCGTAGACCATGGGTTCGACCATCATCAGCGTCCGCCCCTGGAACGCCCACTCGCCCTTCGCCTGCACGTGCTCGATGGTGTAGTCGAGCTCGTCAAGGAAGACGGCACGCGCGTCGGCATCGCCCGTGGCACGGTGGATCCGCAACAGCGCGTTGAGGTTCGTGCCGCCGTACAGCAACCCGCCTTCGCCCGACAGCGAGGTGCGCACGCCGTTCTCCACTTTGACGCTTTCCCGGAACCGTTTAACAATGGCCAGGGCCGCGTCCACGTTGATCTTCTCGCACGTGACATCGCACATCTCGGCGATGTGCCAGGCCGGCCAGCCGTGACCACGCCCGGTGTTCCACTTCTTGGTCACCCACTCGCGGCAAAGCACCGCGTTGCGGCGGGCGCAGTCCAGGGACAATGCGTCACCGGTGAGCAGGTAGTGGAGTGTCAGGATCTCGGCGTAGTTGTGCGAACTGTGCGTCGTTCGCCCCAGCGCATGGTGGATGTTGTGCACGTACTGTCCGCCGGTGACGCGGTCCATGTCCACGTCCATCGTGTGCCAGACAGCCCGCTCCGCGGTGTTGAACAGCCGTCGGTCGCCGGTGCGCAGGTACTGCAGGAACCAGGCACGCGGGACAGCCGTTTCGTTGTTCAGCCAGAACCCGCCCCGGCTCATGCAGTCACCGACGTTGAACTTGCCACGCGCTGCAATAACCTCGTCGGCGGCGCCCTGCAACTCGAAGCTGTGCCCCAGTGCCGCTTCGAACGCGGGGTACGGGCTGCCTGCGGGCGGGACGCCCCAGACGAACGCTTCGGTCGGCAAGGCGCGAGCCGGATCCGGAAATACTCGCACCGGCCCAACGGGCAACTCGGGCACACCGCCCGGTGCCGCGAACCCCAGCCACATCCGGTGCGTCTTTCCCACGCCGTGGGAGAGCGCCAGCGTTTTCACTTCCCGGGTCGGCCAAAGCTCGACGCTGACGCCGTCGGGGTCAACGGCGATCGCCAGGGGTGCATTGGCGGCGAAGTCCGCCACGCGCAACCCCACCGCGGCGTGGGCCGCGGTGAACAGGAATCGTCCGTCCAGTTCACGATCGCGCCACTCGGTGATGCCGTCGCGGGTGATTGCGCCGCAGACCTCATCGCCTCGCATCGTCTGCAGCACACGCAGAGCACCGCCGACCGGCAACCGCTCGGTGTCGGCACCGGTTACCACGTCAGCAACCGGCCCGACCGGCAGCATGAACGTGACCCCGCTGAGGCCCAAGGCCGGTGCAGCGGGTGGAGTCAGGTTCTCGAAGGTGTGCTCAATCTTCAGACTTGACGATCCGGCGTAGGCGTTGACGCGGACGATGTAGCCGAGCCGCCCGCGCCTCTCCGCATCGCGGTGCCAGCCTTGAGCACGAACGACCGCCTCCACCGGCCCGGCCCGCTCGACAACCAGGACCGGTTGATCACGCCGCGAATCCCAGTCTTCGCCGGCATCACCCAGAGCACGGCAGCCGCCCGTCTGACTGGCATCGATTACCCGCTCGCCATCGCTGAACTCACCGTTACCGTCCGCGTCGAACCAGACGCCGTCGAACAGGCGGAAGCTCCCCCGGCTCAGGACCAGTTTCAGCGGGCCGGTCACCACGGTCACATCGGCGGCCCCCTCAGTCACCGCGACTCGTGCCGCATCGACCGGCGGTGCTGCCGGACCGCCAAACCGCAAGGTGAAGCGCGGAACGGCCACGGCGCCGGAAACCATCACAGGGAAGACAACGTACAGGCTGCGAATCGAGCCGTCCGCGGCATAGCGCGCCAAGACCTCAGTCTGCAGTGGGACGGGACGTCCCTCGGCATCTTCCAGTCGCACCTGTTCGCAACGGAACAGCACACCGCGCGCGAACGGCACGCCCCCGCTGGCGAACACACCCCCCGACGCATCCCGCGGCAGGCTGACCGTCAGGGGCATCTCACCCGGCGCCGCTTCCGCCGGCACTCCCTCGGGCGGCGCCTGCAGCGCCCGCATCACCACGGCCAACTCATCCAGCTTCGGCGGGACCGCGGCAACGCCGGGCAAGGCGACACACTCACCCGCGAACGCGGTCGCGTCGGTGTTCTGTTCGAGCTGGACCGCATCGACGAGTACGTCACCGCCTTCAGCCCCAAGCCGGGCCTCGAAAAGCGCCCCGACAATCCCCCATCTGTTCAGGTCCAGCACCCGATCGACCTTGACCGGCAGCACGACCCGCTGCCACTCCGCGGTAACCGGTACAACCTTTTCCCAGGTCTCCGGTTTCGGCCGGCCGTCGTCCACGTCAACCTTCACCCACAGACCCACCCGGCATTGCGTCGTTGCCGCCGGTGCGCCGTCCGCAAGCCGCACGTACGCCGAAAGCACGAACTCCTCCTTGGGCAACCCGGGATGTTCGGTCGGAATGCACAGCGTCTCACCCGCGGCCACGCGGGCGGAGCGGTTGCCGTCGAACGCACCACCGTCGACGCTGCCGCTCTTCACGCACGCGCGGTTGACCTCGCCGAACCGGCTCCAGTACTCGGTCAGAATGCCGGGAACACCACGCTCGAAACTGGGGTTGGGCAGAAGGTTGACCGACACGGCAACCTTGACCTCGGGCAGCGGCCGAAGGTTCTCCGCAGAGACGGAGATCGGCGGCGGCGCGGCGGCAAATCCCGCGAGAACCGGGAATGCCCAAAGCACGGCAACGAACCGTCCGCTGACGCGACCCGTCAAAGCTCGTACGACAGACCAGACTTCAGGGATTCTCATTCTGCGCTGCCCTCCCGAGGCCCGCTACTGTAGCCGTTCGTCACCGCTAAACCTTACTGAAGGAAAACCATTCGGTCTACTCTCGACCTGTACGGGAAAGTGTCGCCAGAGGGAAAAGGTGTCACCAATGCCTCAGAATACGCCTGTTCTCTGCAGCCCACTGCTTCGCAGTGAGGGCCACTCCCTCCGCGCCCTCGCGGGCGCCGGAAACCTGCCTTTGCAGGCGAGGTTCACAGGCCGCTGCGCACCGCAACCGTCCTTGCGACCGGCGACGCGGAAGGATCCGAATCACATCTGAGATGACCGGGAGGCAGCCGCAGGTGACACCTGCGGCCGATCCTGTGCGGTCGGGGTCTCAGCGGGAGGTAGCAGCACCGCGCCTTTCAGCAGGCGGCAGAACTCCTTTTTGGTGACCTGGTGATGCTTTCCCTCCATGGTGAAGAGGTCTTTCATCGCCTTATATTCCACTTTCAGCCGCTCCAGACGAACAATGCGAATGTACTGGTCGCCCTGCTGCCAGGTCTGGTTCTGCTGTAGTCTCATTTGTGCACGCAGCCCTATGTGTTTGGAAATGCCATGTGTTTCTGTCGCCGCCACACTTATCATACAGTATGACCCGCAGAAGGGATGGCAAGCGTGACGCCGGCGGCGGGGCGGCCTGTGGCAACGTCTGTCACTTGTGGGCTCAGTCCACCAGCGTGCCAAGGGACATCCGAACCAAGACGCACCGTTTGAGCGGCCACGACCGCCGGCATGCTTCGTATCTCATCATTGTTTACCACAGTAAACAGTTTCGCTCTGGATTGTTTACTTCGCTTACGCCAATGACACCATCTCGACAACTCGGCACAGCCACGGCAAGGCGATGCGTCAGCCTCCTAACGGTCCCCGGCTCCGAGCCCGTCGAGGGGTTGATCGAACACCCTCGCCACGGCATCATGATAGGCGTCCGGGGCGCGGCTCTGGCGGATACGGGCGAGCACCTCCTGCGGCGCGGCGAAGGAGAACGCCAGGTACGCCCAGTGTTCCTTCATCTTGTTCAGCAAGTGCGCGGGGCCGGACAGCCGCTGCCGATAGCCGTCCAGAAGCTGGGCGTGGAAATCGCGCAGTCTTTCACGGCGCACCTCAGCCGACGGCAGGGGTGTACCCCGGAGTTGGGCGGGCAGGAACGGGCACATGAGAACGCCACGACCGAGCATCCACCCGGCCGCCCCGGGCAACCGGCGGCACAGATCGCGAAAACCTTGGGGCGTATTGATATCGCCATTGTAGACAAACGGATGACGGCAGAGCTCGAGGGCACGCGCGGCCCGCTCCACATCCACCGTGCCGCCGTACAGCTGTGCCGCGGTGCGCGCGTGCAGGATCACTTCGCTCAGCGGGAAACGGTTGAGCACGTCGAGCACGGCCAGGAACTCGTCCGGATCCCGATAGCCCAGGCGCAGTTTCACCGAAAGCCGGACGGGACACTGGCCCAACACCTGTTCCAGGATCGAGGCAATGCGCTCGGGGTGCGGCAGCAGGCCAGCCCCGCGCCCGCGCCCAGCCACCGTCGGCTGCGGACAGCCCAGATTCCAGTTCACCTCACCATGTCCAAGGTCGTGTAACCCACGCACGACCGCGGCAAACAGCGCCGGAGAATGCGCAAGGACCTGCGGAATCACCGGCAACTCACGGTTGTGCTCCGGCGCGAGTTGCTGCCGGTCGGCTGGACGCAGCCCGTGGCCACGCCGCAGGTGAATGAACGGCGCGACGGCGCGATCGAGCCCGCCGAAACAGCGCGCGAACGTGTTCCGGTAAAGGACATCGGTGACCCCGCGGATGGGTGCCAGAATCAGCGTTGGACCGACACTGCTCATGGGAAAGGTAACATCGCTCCAGATCGACACCCCGCAAGAGGTCTGACCAACCGGCACACCACGCGGCCGTACACGTCGGCCGAGACACGCACGCTCGTGCACGCCGCATCCCGCGCTGACGTCGCCACGGATGGCGATCACCAAGCCGCCCGGCTTGCCAGACCGATTCCGACCGTACGGCGGGTAGCCCTCCTAGCCGGCGCCGCGACCGACCCGGTCTCGCTCCCGTTGTTGCACAGCCCCCCCCAAAAAAAGCGACCTGTGCAAGCAGAGTGAGGCCGGGTAGGTCGCGGTGCCAGCCCAGACGGCCTCCCCTGACTGACTGTACGGCGGGTGGCCCTCCGCCCGCCATCCGAACCTTGCGCTACGTGTGTGCCGTGAAACGGGCGGAGGGCCGCCCGCGGTACGGTCGGAAGGTGACGGGACTCGATCCGCTGCTTGCACAGGTCGAAAAGAAGCCTACGTCGCCCTTGACAACCCGCCCCTCGCGGGTTTAATTATCCCATTGTCAGTTAACTAATACATCATATTTCCCATTATGAAATTACTCCAATCTCTGCAGCGGGCGTTCGATGTCCTGGAACGCGTGTCCGATCAGCCGGAACTGAGCCATGGCCTGGGCGACCTCGCCCGGGACACCGGACTGCATCCGGCGACCTGCTCGCACCTGGTCAATACCATGGTCGAGCGCGGATACCTGAAGCGTGCGGGGCCGCGCAAGGGGTACCAGCTCGGGCCCATGGCCTACTACCTGGTGCGGAACGGCGCGTACCGCAACGACCTGGTGAGCCGTGCCGAACCCCAGATGAAAAACGTTGCGGAGGAACTGGGCGAATGGGTCGTCCTGACCGCCATGGCCGGCATGCGGCGACTCGTCCTGCTGGAGCTCAACGGGACACGGGGCCGCGTGCAGCTTGACCGCCAGGCGCTCAGGCTGGCCGAAAAGGCGTATGACTCCGCGTCGATCTGGCTGTTCCTCGCGCACATGGGACCCGAGGAGCGGCAGCGGTTCGTTGAGCAGAATGGCCTGCCCGACTGCACCCGCAGTGCGCTTGAGACTCGCCTGACCGGCATCCGCAAAGCGGGGGTCTCCGTCTACCAGGACGATTCGGGCGAGGTGGCGAAGGTCGCCTGCCCCGTTCAGGAACACGGCGCGGTGATCGGCGCCGTGGGTGTGCACCTGCCGGCATTCCGCTTCACCGGCGAGCACCGTCGCAAGATTCTGGCGCGAACCGCGGACCTCGCAGCTCGCATATCCGTTGTGTCGTGAGATGACCGCAACACTCCGCGGACGTAGGGCAAGGCTCCAGCCTTGCAGTCTCCGAGGCAGTCACTATGCATGCCGACAGCGAGGCGAGAGACGTGCCCTCGGCGGGGGGAGACATTCGCCTCACACAGACGAGGCATTCGGCAAGGCTGGAGCCTTGCCCTGCATCGGCAGGCCTGGTCCCGATGGAAAACAGTACGAATCGCTGAAGGAGGACCGAGACCATGGGACTCAGAGTTGGATTCGTCGGATGTGGCGGGTTCGCGAGTAGCTTCATCCCGCTCTTTAGGCTCCATCCGCTGGTGGAGAAAGTCGTGCTGTGCGACCGCAAGCCGGATCGCCTGGCGGAGAAGGCAAAGCAGTTCGGGGTCGCGGAAGCCTACACGGACATGGACGACATGCTGCGCCGGTCGAATGTCGACTGCGTCGCGGTCTTTGTGCCGAGGCACCTGCATGGCCCGGTGGTGACTCAGGCGTTGAAGGCGGGGAAGCACGTCTACTGCGCCGTGCCGACCGGCAACAGCGTCGAGGAAATCCATGAGATCGTCGACCTGGTCCGGAGCACACGCCTGATCTACATGATCGGCGAAACCTGCTACTACTTCCCCTGCGCCATGTTCTGCCGGAAGATGTTCCGGAGCGGACGCCTGGGCGAGTTCGTCTACGGCGAGGCGCAGTACCACCACGACATATCGGAGTTCTACCCCTACTACCAGCGCGAAGAGGGCGACAACTGGCGGCGCGTGGCCGGACTGCCGCCCTTCTTCTACCCCACTCACTCCACCGCCATGCTGATCTCCGCCGTCGCCGACCATGCCACCAAGGTGACAGCACTCGGGTACCGCGATCACGGCAATGACAGCATCTATGGCGAAGGTAAGAACAACTGGGACAACCCGTTCAGCAACGAGACCATGCTCGTCCGTTTGTCGCGCGGTGGCGTGGGGCGCATCAACGAATTCAGGCGCGTCGGCACGCGCCGCCCAAGTTCCTACATCACCTGCATGTATGGCAACAAGGGCGGATACGAGATGAGTTCCCGGCACCACGTCCTGCAGGAAGTGCACGACGGCGCGCCCACGACCCTGACGGACGTCAGCGCGGAGATCAACTCGACCCTTTTCGAAACGGAGCGGGACCTGCCCGACTACTGCCAGCGCAGTCTCAACGCCAAGTACGACAGCGGCTTCTCGCGCATCCACAATGTCGCGCGGTTGCCCAAGGAGTTCGCGGGTTACACCGGCTTTCAGCACAATGGCTCGCACCAGTTCCTGGTGGATGACTTCGTGAAGGCGGCCACCGCCAACAAGCTGCCGCCCAATCACGTCTGGGCCGCAGCCAGATACATGCTGCCGGGCCTGATCGGACACCAGTCCGCACTGCGCGACGGCGAACCGATGCCCGTCCCCGACTTCGGCGATCCCCCCGCCGACTGGGCTCTGCTCAATCCGGATGGGGAGTAGAGGGAGGGGGGCAGCGTTCAGGGATCAGGCGCTGCCAGGCCCGTGGCAGGTTCCGGAACGATGGCCCCGTGCACGGTCAGCAATTTGCGTAACACCGCCGCGGGCACACTCTCCACATGTTCCCCACGCGATGCGGCCAGGGCGGCGAGTCAGGGGTCAGGGAAGCGCGAGGCAGGTCCCGCTGCCCCCCCCCAACTCGTGCCCCCGGAAGGCGGTTCTGGGGACGTGGTTCTCTGGCGCGTCCGCGGACCACCCAACGGCACGGGGTGACGGCGCACTCAGAACGAGTACGTCACGTTGAGCAGGAAGCTGTGGCCGTCCGGGTCGAGACTGGCGTGGTCCGTGGCGGCGGTGCCGTTGACCCAGTCG
>MHBL01000199.1 GCA_001803235.1 Lentisphaerae bacterium RIFOXYA12_64_32 | reverse complement strand
CCACGTCGGGAAGAAAAAATCGGCATCGAAAATGGACCCACCGCAGTGATCTCCGTAGGCTGAGGGCTTTTCGAAGAAGACCCTCGGATGACGGAGAAGAAAGGATGCTGACGGTGGAAGATTATTGTAAGATCCGGATTGCGCATCGGGACGGGATGAGCATTCGGCAGATCGCGCGGCGGTTCAATCATTCCCGGCGAAAGGTCCGGGAGGTGCTTCAGGAGAGTGAGCCTCGTCCCTACACGTTGCCGCCGGATCGGCCGGCCCCCCAGTTGGGCCCGTACAAGGCGTGGATCGAGCAGATCCTGGAGGAGGACCGGCAAGCCCCCCGCAAGCAGCGGCACACGGCGGCGAAGCTCTATCGTCGTTTGCGGGATGAGCACGGCTACACGGGCGGCTACGACCAAGTGCGGCGCTACGTCGGCAAGCGCGGTCGGGCCCAACGCGAGACGTTTATCCCGCTGACGCATCCGCCGGGCCGGCGGCTGGAGGCGGACTTCGGCCATATCTACGTGGACTTCCCGCAGGGCCGCCAACAGGTGTCGGTACTGCTGTTGACGTGGAGTCACTCGGGTCATCGCTTTGCCGTGGCATTGCCCAGCGAGCAGACGGAGGCAATTCTGGCGGGGATGGTCCAAGGGTTCGAGTTTTTCGGCTGCGTGCCCTGGGAGGTCTGGTGGGACAATCCCACGACGGTGGCCACGGCGGTCCTGGAAGGTCGCCAGCGTAAGGTGCAGCCGCGGTACGCTGCGTTGGCGAGCCACTACTGTTTCGACCCCCGGTTCTGCATGCCGGCGCGGGGCAACGAGAAGCCCTACGTGGAGCACAGCGTGTACGACCTGCAGCGGGATTGGGCCACTCCGGTTCCCCGGGTGCAGGACTTGGCCGAACTGAATGCGTACCTGCGGTCGTGTGCGTTGGCCAAGCGGGACCATCGGATGGCGGGCAGAACGCAGACGATCGGGGAACTGTTCGAGCAGGACCAGCAAGCAGCACTGGCTCTGCCGCCCCGGGCCTTCGATCCGTTTGTGCCCGAGACGGGCAAAGTGGACAAATACCAGACGGTGCGGTTCGACACGAACCGCTACAGTGTTCCGCGGCGCTGGGCCTTCGAGACGGTGACCATCAAGGCGTACGTGGATCGGATCGAGGTAGTGTCCGGCGTGAGCGTGATTGCCCGCCATGAACGCAGTTACGCCCGCGGGGAATGGATCGTGCAACCGCCGCATTATCTGGCGATCCTCGGTCGCCGGCCGGCGGCCCTGGATCATTCCTTCGTGTTTGTCGCGTGGAAATTGCCGGCCTGCTTCGACGCGTTGCGGGCCGACTTCGAGGCGCGGGAGGGGCTGGCCGCCGGCGCGCGACAGTACGTGCGGGTCCTGCAACTGTTGGCCGAATACCCGGTGAAGGTGGTGCAGGAGGCTATCACCTCCTGCCGCCAGAAGACGACGGTGAACGCCGATCACATTATCGCCACGGTTCGCCGGCTCGGGGATCGTCCGGTCGCCGCTGGTGGGGAGCCCTGCCTGGATAGGAACTTCCGTACTTCCGTTCACGTCCCGGTTCCCAAGCTGGACCATTTCGATCTGCTGTTGCCCCACAGACAAGGAGACTTCTATGACGATGGAGAACGAACGACGGTTATTGGCGGTGCATTTGAAGCGGTTGCGTCTGCCCGCGATCCTGGCCGAGTACGAGAAGCTGGCCCAGGAGGCGGCTCAGGAGAACGCGCACTACCTCCAATACTTGCTGCGGTTGGTGGAATTGGAGTCGGCGCAGCGTGGCGCCAACGCCCTGCAATCACGGATCAAGCAGGCGGCCTTCCCGGTCTATAAGGACCTGGACACCTACGATTTCAGCCTCGTGCCGAATCTGCACAAACAGAAGATGGTGGAACTGACCCGCTGCCAATGGCTGGACCAGCACGAGAATCTCTGCCTGATCGGGAATTCTGGAGTCGGGAAAACCCATCTGGCGATTGCCTTGGGTCTGGCGGCCTGTCGGGCCGGTCGGCGGGTCAAGTTCTACACGGCGGCCGCGCTGGTCACACGCTTGGAGGAAACCCAGAAGCAGTATCAACTGGACCGCTTCTTGAGCCAGCTCGATCGGGTCGATCTGCTGATCTGCGATGAGCTGGGATACCTCTCGTTCAGTCGGACCGGAGCGGAGTTGCTGTTCCAGGTCTTCGCGGATCGGTATGAACGGGCCAGTCTGCTGCTCACCAGCAACCTGCCGTTCAGTGAGTGGGGCCAGGTCTTCCAGGGCGAACGCATGACGGCGGCCCTGCTGGACCGGCTGACCCATCACTGTCACATCTTCGAGATGAACGGGGAGAGCTACCGGTTCCGCGAGTCCGTGAAGAAAAGCAAACCAGGAAAGTAATGATCCCTTTGACGGTGTGGTTTAAGGGTGTATAGTATGCCTTAGGTGGGTCCCAATTCGGCGCCGACGTGGGTCCCTTTTACATGCCGATTTCCAATTCGGATTCCTAAAATGCAAGGATGATTAGCGATGAGACACTGAACGAAGTGAAGCAACGGCTGGTGGACGGCTTCCATCCGGACAAGATCATCCTCTTCGGCTCCCAGGCCCGAGGCACGGCCGATGACCGCAGCGATGTGGATATCCTGATCATCTGTCCAATCACCGGCAATCGAAGAGAGCTCACGCTGGCAATGGACAGGTCCCTATGGGGTCTGAGGCTGGCGCGGGACATCGTCGTTCTGACGCCGGAGGAAT
>MHBL01000198.1 GCA_001803235.1 Lentisphaerae bacterium RIFOXYA12_64_32 | reverse complement strand
GTCCTTATGTAGTGCCGCCTTCGTGCCGCGGTTCGCCCGTGCCAGTCTGCCCACGGGTCCCTGCCCGTTCCTGCAGCCTGGCCCGAGCGACCGCTGCCGCCGCCAGACGCGCCGGTCCCGTCCCCGCCCACACGCCCCGCACTCGTAACGCTCGCTGCCATCCCCCGACCGCCCACCCCTTGCCGCCGCTCGACTCTCTCTCCCATCCGCAAGCTTTACACGGACCTCGCGCCGATCGGCAGGTTGTTGAAGAACGGCAAAGCGTCCGTGGCCGTCCCGTGCGGTGTCCGCGGCGGCCGCGGGCGCCGCCCGTGCCGTCCCCGGACCCATTGCCTATCCGCTGTCCTATCCCAGCGAATTCCGAGGTGGCCCAAACTGAGGAGGAAGTCAAGTTTCCGGGGCCATTCGAGGCACCGGGAACGGTCGAAGTCGTACCCGATCGAGGTCGAAACTCGTCTCGGGACTGCGGTTTTTCAGTTTACGAGCGTACTGCACTCTCCCGCAAGGTCTGCGGGTAGTGCGGTGACAATGTTCACGGGCTTGGCCCTATGCCGCTTGGCGGACTTCGACAATCGGCAGATGCCGCCGGCCTTCGAGGAACGAGACCTCGAAATCGAGCTTCAGCCCCGGCGGGTTTCGCGGCGGTGCCTGAGGTCCGGCACAAGGGCTGGTGCAGGGCCAGTCCTGGCGGGGCTCGAACCGGAGCGCCTCGTTGGCCGGTTTGATGCCATGGTAGACCTCGAACGGCGTCCTGCCGCCCACGGCCTGGTGCGGGCGATGATGGTTGTACCAGAACACATACAGGTTGAGTTCGGTCTGCAGGGCAGGTGTGGAAAAGGGCACGGAGAGTAACCGCCAGAGCAACTACATCATGCGGGGGACTGGCGACGGACTATCGTGACTGACAGCAACGCGCGCCGGCATGTGGGCCGGGCGCGGCAACGGCAACGGTCAGAGAGCTGGGAGCCAGTCGCGATGGTTGAGGACACGAAGGCATTGGCGGAGTGGCGACGGAAGCAGTCCGAGGGCGGGAAGAAGGGGGCGGCGAAGCGCTGGGGGCCGCGGCGGCGATTCTGGGCGGCCTTGTTGGCGCGCCAGCAGGACAGCGGGTTGAATGTCGAGGCGTTCTGCGCTCGGGAGGGGGTACATCCGACCAGTCTCTACGGTTGGCGCCGGCGGTTGGGATTCTGCGGTCGGCGGGAGGAAGATTCCAGGCCGGAGATGTCAGTGGTGCCGGCGGGGGCGCCCGGATTCGTGGAACTGGTTCCAGCCGCGCTGCCGTGCCTCAGTTCGGGGTTGCGGTTGCGGCTCCCCGGTCGAGTGGTCGTTGAGGTGGACCGCGGGTTCGACCGCGACACGCTTGCGTCCGCGCTGGCCGTGGTGCTGGAGTCGCGGTGATGTTGCCGATCATCGGCCACTCGCGCATCTTCCTGTACCGCGGCGTCACCGACATGCGGCGCAGCTTCGACGGCCTGGCGGCCATGGTGGCGCAGCAGCTCGTCGAGGACCCGCTGTGCGGCGCGCTGTTCGTGTTCGTGAACCGGCGTCGGGACCGGATGAAAATCCTGGTCTTCGAGGGCGACGGCTTCGCGCTGTACTACAAGCGGCTTGAGCAGGGCACATTCCGCGTGCCCTCGGGCGACAGCCCCAAGGCGGTGCTGACCACCGCGGAGCTGTCCATGCTTCTGGAGGGGATCGTACCGCTGAAGTTGGACCCGCGCTATGGCCGGCCGTGATCTTCTTCCATCCCCATACACTTTTTTCTAACATATTGCATTGCAATATGTTGTGCATGCTGTATTGTTCTGGACATGGCAAGTAAGCCAGAACATACAAGTCGGGAGTTGCAGGACCTGCAGCGGGCGCTGACCGAACGCGATCAGAAGCTGACCGAGCTGAACCGAACCATCGAGACGCTGCGGCGCATGATCGAGCAGCAGCGCCGCCAGCTCGACCAGTTGTTTCTGGCCGCGTCGCGCAAGAAGGGCGAGCCGATCGACCCGAAGCAGGGACTCTTCGACCCCCTGCTGCTGGAGGTCATCGAGGAAGCGGAAACCGCGCGCGATGAGGCGAACCACCCCGCGGATCCGAAGCCGACGCCCCCGGCCGAACCCGGCGTCCAGGGACAGTCGCCGGCGTGTTGCGCTTGCGCTCATAATCTGTGTCCGTTCTCCTCTCCTCCGACGGGCGGGCAGCCCACAGTCCGAAAAACCGGGCCCCGGCGCACCGGGGACGACGGGAAACTGTATCCCTTGCGCCCTGGTTTGCGAATGCCGGCCGGGGGGGCTTCGCCTCGCCGTCCGGGCAGTGTATCTTACGCGGGTTTGCGGAGACGCTCCTCGTCTGGTACCGAGCCAACCGTGCCGGTGGAGGAAGACAACACGCGCCATGGGTAAACGTCCGCTCACGACCCTGCCCACCGACCGGGTGCTGATCGCGCCCTCGATCCTGGCGGCCGACTTCAGCCGCCTGGGCGACGAGATCCGGCGCGCCGACGCGGGGGGGGCCGACGTCCTGCATGTCGATATCATGGACGGGCACTTCGTGCCGAACCTGTCGCTCGGGCCGCCGGTGGTGGCGGGTATCCGCGGCACGACCGCCCTGCCGTTCGACGTGCACCTGATGATCACCGACCCGGCCCGCTACGCGGCGCCGTTCGCGACGGCGGGCGCCGACCACATCACCATTCACGTGGAGATCGAGGGCGACGTCGCCGCCGTCCTCCGCCAGAT
>MHBL01000197.1 GCA_001803235.1 Lentisphaerae bacterium RIFOXYA12_64_32 | reverse complement strand
AGCGTAAGAGCGTCTTGTCTCGCCACAAAGAGAATCCCCTGCAGAAGTGACATGCGCCCCTGACTGTTCGCGTGATGCGTCAGTCCGAGGTGGGCGGTTCGGGAGGCCCCTCGCCCTCCAGTCAGACTGTCAGACGCTGAGAGCGAAACGATGGAGGGCGAGCGGCCTCGCGAGCCGTCGGCATGGCGCCTTGTGCCCGCGACTGACGAGCACCTCTTCGCGGGCATGCTGGCCGAATTGCCGTGGCTTCCGCGTTGGTGGCTGCAAAGGGTCGGCTCAGTCAGTGCAGCAGCTTGTACTGCACGATGTAGGCTAGGGCTCCCGCAATGTACCCGAGCAGGGCCAGGCCGCTGATCTTGCGGACGTACCAGAAGAAGGTGATCCGCTCCAGCCCCATGGCGGCCACGCCGGCCGCCGAGCCGATGATGAGGATCGAGCCGCCGGTACCGGCGCAGTAGGCCAGGAATTCCCAGAGGAAGTGGTCCTGCGGGTAGGTGGCAATCGGGTACATGCCCATCGATGCCGCGACCAGCGGCACATTGTCGATCACCGCCGACACGAGTCCCGTGATCAGGATGATGATGGTCTGATTGCCCACCACCTTCTCGAGCCACTGGGCAAGCGCACCGAGCTGCCCGGTGGACTCCAGCGAGGCGACGGCCAGGAGGATGCCGAGGAAGAACACGATGGCGGACATGTCAATGCGCTTTAGGGCGCGGACCAGGGTTAGCGGCTCTTTCTCTTCGTCCGTCTTTTCATGATGCAGCAATTCCCCGACGCACCAGAGAATGCCGAGGCCGAAGAGGATGCCGATGTACGGCGGCAGGTGGGTGATGGTCTTGAACACCGGTACGGCGACCAAGGTCCCGATGCCGAGCACGAACATGATGTTGCGCTCGCGCAGGCTGGCTTTGCCGCGGGATTCGGACGCGTCCGTTACGGCAGGTGCCGCGATCTCGCCCTTGATGAACCACGAGATGACCGCCAGAGGCACAATCAGGTTGATCAGGCTCGGCACAATCAGGGCCTTGATGATGTTCAGTGAGGAAATTCGTCCGCCGATCCACAGCATGGTGGTGGTCACGTCACCGATGGGGGTCCATGCCCCGCCCGCATTGGCCGCAATCACGATCATACCAGCGAAGAGCAGTCGGTCCTGCTGGCGGGGCAGGAGCCGGCGCGTGAGCGAAATCATCACGATGGTCGTGGTCAGGTTGTCGAGGATGGACGAGAGAAAGAAGGTGACGAAGCCGATCATCCACAGCAGAACGCGGTGGCTGCGGGTGTGAATGCGGCTGGTGATGACCTCGAAGCCGTTGTGCGCGTCGATCACTTCCACAATGGTCATGGCGGCCATGAGGAAGAACACGATCGCAGCCGTCCCGGACAAGTGCTCGTTGAGCTGTTCCACGACGTGTTCGTGGCTGCCGAGAAAGGAGTAGATGGTCCAAAGCAGGCCGGCGGTGACCAGTGCGGAGGCGGATTTGTTGACCTTGATGGGGTGCTCAAACGCAATGGCGACATAGCCAAGCACGAACACGGCAACAATTAGCAACATATGTCCTTCTTTCTTCGACCGTTCGACGCCTTCCGGTAGCGCGGGATTGCCGGAGGCCGACGGGCACGAAAAGCACTCAATGTACCGCGCAGGTGCGAAAAGAGAAGTGGTGGGGTGTCGTGGGGGCGCATGTCAGTTCCGTAGGGCATTTTCCGTTGTGGCGAGGAAGAACGGCCATACGCTACGGCAAAAACCGACCGTTTCAAGGGGGGAACTTGTGGGTTGCGCCTTCGTCTGAGTACCGCCTTTAGGCGGAAGTGGCAGCGAGCTTCAGCGAGCGGTCGGCGAGTCACGCGGCCTGGACATCGGGGGTGACGGTGTCTAGTGGTCGTGACCGATGGCGGCGCGGTTCCGCGCGGGCTGAAGCCGCGCGCGAGGCTTCCGGCTGAAGCCGGGACTCAGGCACATTGCACGCAGACGGATCCCGCCCCTACGGAACTGACATGCGCCCGTGTCGTGGTGACGCACCGGCGCTTTGGCTCACCCGGTCAGGCTTGCTCTTCTCTGCCACTCCCGCGGCGACATGCCGGTGTCGCGGTGGAAGACGCGGCAAAGGTAGTGCGCGCTGTGGAAACCGCAGGCGACCGCGATCTCCTTGACGCTGGCTGACGTCTGCAGCAGCAGACGTTTGGCTTGGTCCAGACGCAATGACAGCAGGTATTGCTTCGGCGACCGGCCGTAGCAGGAACGGAAGTGACGGAACAGCGTCGACCGCGTCACGCCGTGTCGCTGCGCCAGGTCATCGACGTAGATGTCCTGGGTGAAGGTTCGGTCGAGCAGGAACCGCGCGGACTCCGCGATGGCCTGCGGCGTGGCCGTGCCGGTCCCCGCCTGTGCCTTCGGGCAGAGCGCCTCGACAAAGCGCCATCCGGCCAACGCGGGGAACAGCGCGGAGTGCTGTTCCGTGCGGTATGCCTCCTCCATCTCATGGAAGAGCGGCTCCAGTTCCACGTCGAGGGTCCCTTTCCTGAACGGGTTCTCCGGCGTCAACCCGGCGCACTTCAGGGCCCACATCACGCCTCTGCCTTCCAGCGACAGCCACGTGTAGCGCCACGGTCTGTCTTTGGTGTCGTAGTAGTGGATCGCCTGGTCCGGGAAGAACACGAACAGGTCGCCCTTCACTGCACGCCAGGCGCGGTCGTTGACCTCAAATACGCCCTCGCCGCCCTGGATGATGTGCGGGACGAATGTGCCGCGTGGGCAACCCCGGTTGTTGAACCCGCCGCGGCCGGAGAACCGGCCCAGCAGTGTGGCCTGCAGTTCCGGGCCCGGCGCGTCCGGGCTTGACCCCCGCACCATGGTGGCCGTCGTCTGATGGTATGTCCGTGTGTCTTGGATCTGCAACATTTGTGTAATCACTTCAACAAATGGTGAATTGCCATCTGCAGCAAAATCATGGTAACTTACACCAGATAGCATGGAGTATTAAACATCATCCGTGTAATTGGGGTCTACGGTGACGGGAACGCTGGAAGAAGTTTCGAGCTGTGCAATAGGGATGGATTGGCGACCCCACCGGCCTTGCGCCGGTGGTGAAGCAGGTCCACCGGCTGGACGAGCAGTCGCCCACTCCCTCTTCTCCGGGCGGACCGCGGCCGCGGTCCGCCCGGAGAAGAGGGAGTGGGTGTGTGTGGGGGGGGCGGGGTATTGCACAGGTCGAGAAGTTTCAGGTGTCGCGCGGGGAAGGTCTGAACACTGAACACTCCGAACGAAAAGGAACTGCCCCATGGCCGCTAACGTGATGACCGTGACGTCGAATCTGGTGAAGCCGAAGTGGGATCGTGCGCGCCTGCAGGTGGCGCGCGACCGGATGCGTAAGGTCGCCCTGGGCCAGCCGGTGGACCGTGTCCCTCTTGTTTTCGCCCCTGCGGGCACGCCGTACCCGACGAACAAGTGGGATGTCATGGCGCTGGATGACGTGGCGGCGTTCAACCAGATGGTCAGCCGCATGAACCACATCCTGGGCGAGTTTCCCGAGGGTGACTACATCCCGTACTTCACGAACGACGAGTTGGGCCAGGCGATCGTTCCGAGCCTGTTCGGGCTGCCGGTGGTCATCGAGGACATCCAGAAGCCGTACAACACGGAGCGGTTGGTGCAGGACCTGGAGAAGGACTTGGACAAGGTCCCGGAGCGGATCGACCCGGACAAGGACGGCTGGGGGCCGCGATTGCGCGACCGGATCCGGTTCTTCATCGATGCGACCGACGGCCAGATCCCGGTCGCGGCGGCGGATCACCAGAGCCCGTACGGTGTGGCGACCAAGCTCATGGGCAACGAGGCGCTGATGATGGCGATGTACGACACGCCCGACTTGGTCCACGAACTCATGCGGCGTGCGACACGGGCAATCTCCGACCTGGCGCATGCGATCCAGCGCTGGGCCGGGTCGCCGGACCTGGTCGTGCTGAACCCGGCGACCCCGGTGCGCGAGGGCGGGTTCATCATCTGGGACGACTACATCTCAGTCATCACGCCGGCACTGCACCGCGAGTTCTGCCTGCCGTACAACCTGCAGCTCTACCGCGAGTTCGGGTTCGGGCACCTGCACACGTGCGGGCCGTACTTTCCGCACTACCTCGACGCACTCCTGGCGCACGACGGGATCCGGTCCATCGACATCTGCAGCTACCTCGGACAGACCTCGCATACGCGCGAGGAAATGCTCGAGTTGCGACGCCGTACGCGCGAGAAAGGCATCCAACTGCGCGGCGGCCTGGACGCGAACACGATCGTGGGGCACATGGCGAAGGGCGTTGTCACGCCGGCCGACGCCGAGTTCCTCCGGGACATGGCGCACGGCGGCCTGGTCTGGCACGCCGGCGGCACGCGCGAGCAGGGCCTGACCTTCCTCGACTGGGCCCGCCGCGCCGTGGCGTGAAGGGCGATCGCGGAAGACCTGTCGGATCCGTCAGATAGGTCGGCCGTGTCTGACACGGCCATTTCGGCTTGCTCAGCGTGCCAACGCCCTCGGCGGCAGTGGCCCGGCCAGTCCCTTGGCCGGCGTTTCCGTCTGAGTCCCGCCATTCAGGCGGAAGTGGCCGCGACGCTTCAGCGAGCGGCGCGTGGCACTGCCAATCGCACACGTGTCGATACGTCGGAACACGCGCGGCCACGCACTCTCGCTCCCCCGTCGCCGCCGTGCCACATTCCGTTGGTGTCCAGCCTTCAGGCTGTCCGGCAGCGCCCATTCGGGAGCCGGTCGTTTGCAGCGCGTGTTCCTCCCGTCTATCTTGTGGCGCTGATCGGGGAAGCTGAGGCCCGGCCAGGACGGCCGGTCAGGGCGCCCCGACGCAGGCGGGAAGAAGGAACATGATCGACGCATCTCGCTCGCCCCGCACGGGGCGCTTCCTCGTTGGCTGCCGGCCGGTGCTGGTGCTATGCCTTGCGGTTTTCGCATGGGCCGCGCCGGCGTCCGCAGTCGTCTACGTCAAGCACGACGCTACCGGCCTGCAGAACGGCACCTCCTGGGCCAACGCCTACCCGCAACTCCAGCCCGCCATCGATGCCGCAGCCGCCGCCGGCGGGGGCGAAGTCTGGGTCGCGGAGGGGACGTACGGGGAATCCATCACGCTCAAGAGTAACGTGGCTCTGTATGGCGGGTTTGCGGGAGGCGAATCGCAACTCGCCCAACGGGACATTGGCACGCGACTCACGATCATCGATGCGAGCCACGCCAAGGCGGGCGGACCGGCGTATCACGTCGTGGTGATGGACAGGGTCACGGGTGCGCGACTCGACGGGTTCGCGGTCATCGGCGGCAAAGCGGACGGCTCGTATGGCAACGAGTGCGGGGGTGGCATCTACATCTCCCATTCGGATGCGACCAACGCCATTGTCAACTGCACGATCAGTGGGAACTGGGCCTACAAAGGCGGCGGACTCTACTGCGACTCCAGTTCGCCCTTGGTCGCCGAATGCACGATCAGCGGCAATTGCGGTTTCTGGTCGGGAGGCGGGGTCCTCTGCAGTCTATCGTCGCCCGTGCTTTCCAACTGCGTTGTGAGCGGGAACTTCCGGGGCGGCGGCATCTCCTGCGAGGATCACTCGTTACCCATGCTGCGAAACTGCACGATCAGCCGGAATGAAACTAACGGGGTTTACTGCCGTATCGCTTCGTCACCAGTCATGGTGAACTGCGTTCTCGAAGGGAACGCGGGCTTTGGCGTCGGGAAGTTCTATGACGAATCGACCCCGGTGCTTACCGCCTGTCTATTCCATGCGAATTCCGGGGGGGACTTCGTGGCCTACCGAGGTGGGCAGGATCCCCTCACTTTCACAGGAGCGAACAGCGTCAATCTCAATGTCCCCGAAGCGAGTCGAAACGTTGACGGCGATCCCAAATTCAACATGAGCCCTCCCGGCGTCTGGACTGCGTTCCCGCAGTATGACGTGGGGGCGAATCTGACGACGATGTCCGACGCCTCGGCCGCTTTCGTCCCCGGGGCGCTTCGGGGACGTCTTCTGGAACCCGACGCAAGGCAGCGCTTCCATGTCCTGATCGTTGCGAACACGGCGACGGCGATCACCGTCGTGGGTGACGTGACTGGAACCGTGGCGAGCGGCGAGACATACCGGATTTTGGACTACCACCTGTTGGACGACTCTGCTGCCTTAGACCGGGGCAGCGCCGCTGATGCACCAGCGTTCGACTTCGAGGGCGACAACCGGCCTGGAGCCGACAGTTGCGTTGACATTGGGGCCGATGAGGCGAACAGTTCGTACACCCCTCCGCCAGACACCACGGAGCCAGAGTCTCATGTCCTCGAACTGCCTGTTGTTGTCTCTGCAACGGCCTTCGATGTAGGATGGGTTGCCTCGGACGCGGAGAGCGGACTGCTGGTCACTAAGTTCTTCTACCGACGGGACCAGGGTGCTTGGACGCAGTACGGCGGCGACTTGGGTGGCTCCCCCGTGAGATTCGATTCGACTGCGACGGGCGGCGATGGTTTCTACGAGTTCCTCACGCGTGGGACCGACAGGTCTGGCAACGTCGAGCCCATGCCAAACGAGGCCGATGCCGAGGTCCTGGTGATCACGCAGCCTCCCGGCCCCGTCGTGTACGTTGATGGTGATGCCACGGGTACGCAGTCCGGGGGGGACTGGGCACATGCGATTCACGGGATCGGCAAGGCGATCGCTGTGGCCGAGGCGTTCGGAGTTGGGGAGGTTTGGGTAGCTGCGGGCACGTACGAGGAATCGGTCACGCTCAAGAGTGATATGGCGCTCTACGGCGGTTTTCTAGGAACAGAGTCAGGCATCTCAGAACGGGACTGTGCCGCACACCCGACGGTCATCGACGCAAGTCGGGTTGACGTGTTTGCTCCGTCGGAATCGGCCGTGGTGATGGACGGGACCACGAACGCAAGGCTCGATGGTTTCGTGGTGACTGGCGGGGCGCGAGGCCCGGGGTTCATGCCTAAAGGGGGGGGTATCCGCTGCTCTGGCGTCGGGCCCACCAATGTCATCGCAAACTGCACGATCAAGGGGAACCGTGCCGCGGATGGCGCGGGCATATGTCTGTCCTCGTCGTCCTTGGTGCTGGCAAACTGCACGATCAGCGGGAACAGCGCCCAGTACAGCGGCGGCGGCGTTTATTGCGCGGGAGGGGCACCGGTGATCAGGAACTGCATGATCGCCGGGAATACGGCCGTGTACGGGGGGGGCGGTGTGTACTGCGGAGGCGGTGCCCCGGTGATCGAGAACTGCACCATCAGCGCAAACACCGGCGGCACGGGTGCCATCAGCCTGGGGTTCGGGGCGGCGCTGCAACTTACCAATTGCACGATCAGTGGCAACAGCGGCGGCAGCACCGGGGGGATCAGTGTTGGCATGGTCGTTGGTGGGGATGGATCGTCCCTGCAGATGGCCAATTGCACAATCAGCGGAAACCTGTCTCGCCAAGGGCATGTCGGTGGCGTGTGGTGCTCCGAGTCTTCCTTGACGTTGCGGAACTGCATTTTTGCAGACAACCAGGGCGTGGCGATCCGGAAGGACGTGGACCCGCAAGGACCGAGGGCGAGCATGAGCGTGGTTTCGTGTCTGTTCTGGGCTAACGTCGGTGGCGATTACTGCAGTTCCGGCGCGGTCTACACGGGTGCCAGCGCCATCAACGCCAACGTGCCTGGGGCGCGGACCAATGTGGACGGCGATCCCATGTTTCTGGTGGGGCAGACCGGGACGTGGACCGAGGCGTCAGTCTATGACGCTGGCAGAGACTGCACGGTGATGACTGACTCGTGGGCCGCTCTCCTGCCGGGGCAGTTCGCCGGACGGCTGATCGATGTCAACACGGCGCAGCGCATGCAGGCGCTTGTCATGGGCAACGACGCCACCCATATCGAGGTGGTCGGGGATGTGACCGGAGTCGCCGCCGTTGGAGCTGCGTACCGCATCATCGACTACCACGTGGGTTACGGCTCGGTAGCCATTGACCGCGGGACTGGCACGGCCGCTCCGGCAACGGACATGGCGGGCAACCCGCGCCCGGTGGATGTCCCGCTGCTTGGCGCCGACGGCACGGGTACCGAGTACGATATCGGCGCCTTCGAGGCGTCGTTCCTCGGCATAGCGGGACAGGTCCAGAATACCGGGGGGGCGGTTGGCCTGTTGCGCGTCGAGGCGTTTCCTGTCGCGGACTTCACAGGCGGACCTTCCAGTCTGACCATCGTGGATGTGGAGGACGGGGGAAGGTTCGCCTTCGGTGACCTGTTCGCGCAGCATTACTACGTTCGTGCGTTCGTCGACTGCGACTGGGACGGGGAACCAGACCCGTGGGAGCCGCAAGGCGTCTACGCCGGGAACCCGGTAACGGTGCCACCGGACGCTGCTGGCGTTGACATCACGCTGACCAACCCGGACACGGATGCCGACGCGGTGCCGGATTGGTGGGAGATGACGCGGTACGGAACGTTGACCGTGCCGGTTCCTGTGGCGCGGGTGAACTATGCCCTCGACCCGCAGGGCGGCAACGGAACGGTCACCTGCGACCTGCTGGTCGGCGCGCAGGGCGTGTTGCCGGCGAACGAGGCGGCGTATGACGCGGCGTTGCGGCAGATTGGGTTTGTCGACAACGAAGAGATTCTACAGGCGGTCGTGGATGCGGTGAATGCGGGGAAGTCGGTGCTGAAGCTCTTCGTGTGCGACGGCTGGAACCTGATCAGTTCGCCGTACACGGGGTGGCAGGTCATGAGCAGTCTGGCGGCGGCAGAATCGCGGACGCTGCTCGCGTGCGTGGGTGGTGTCTACCAGCCGTTGGCAATCGACACGCCGCTGGTGCCGGGGCACGCGTACTGGCTGCAACTGCGCGGCATTCCTCCCGAGGGCAAGCCGATCGTCATTGCCGGGTACGAGGTGGCGGATCCGAGTATTCCGTTCGTGGACGGCTGGAACCTGGTCGGCCCGATTGTGGAAACAGCGACGGACACTCTCGACTGGGCGCGCGGGCGGCCGTGGACTTGGGACGTCTGGCTGCAACGGTTGATCCGTTCGGGCGACGTGCTCGAACTGGGCTGTGGGTACTGGGGCTACCTCGCCAGCGTCACCGCGTACGTGGGGCGGCTGTCGTTGAACCGGGCCGTGTTCGACCACGCCGCGGGGACCGTCACGTTCGAACTCGGCGAGTTCAACGGCGACACGCTGCTGGTCCGATTCTACGATGTGACCCGGGACCGGCTCGCTCTCGACACGGTCATCCGCGATCTGGGGCGGAGCACGCGGGTTTCGGTGTCCGCAGCGGATGGCCTGACCCTGATGCCGGAGACGCAGTACTCCATCCAGGTCTGCGCGGTCCGCAACGGTGTGCGTGGGGCCTGGGTGCGCGCGGTGTTCTTCTCCGGCGCCGCCGCGGTCGTGGACGCCGCGCCGTTCGACAACACGGACATTCGTCAGGCCGGGTTCGACTGGGGCACGCGGACGCTGACCAACCTGTACATCGGTGCCGACCGAATCGAGTACAAGGCGGCGCGGTTCGACGCGGCCGGCAACTTCCTGCAGGCTCAGGAACCACGGGTGCTCGACAGTGCCGACGCGCCGCTGGACCTGAACGGGCTGGGTGCACAGGACGGCGACGTGGTCTACGTCATGGTGCGGATCGTCGACGCCGCCACCGGCGAGGCGAAGAGCGATTGGAGGACATTTTCCAGATGATGGGACGTGCAATACGAATGCCGTCGCCCAGTTCGGGGCTATGGGGCGGAACCGAGAAGGCGGTTCGTTGGCGCGCCCGCAGCTTGCCCGCCGAAGCCAGGGGGGGCGAAGGCCGGGGCGCCGCGGATTGGCTTAGGGCGTGCTTTGCGTTGTGCTGGGCAATGCGACTTGTCTCGGGCGTTTCCCCGTGGCCACGCGTCCCCGGACCGCGTAAACGCGGGACTACGAGCATGGGCCGTCCGAGTATCGGCCTGAGTTGGGTGTCATTACGTGTGATCCTTGGGTGGGTGCTGGTGCCGCTCGGCTTGCTTGCCGGCGATTGGGAGTTCTCGGTCGGGGCGAACGTCCGCGTCCTCGACGATGTCGATTTGAAGGGCATGTCGCTCAATGGCGGCGGGTACGTGGACGGTTCGGTCACGGCGATCGGTGGCGGCCTGTGGCGGTACACGGTCAAGGACCCTCTGAACCAGGTCGCTGGCGCCAGTCTGGACGAGGCGACGTATCGGACCGTCACCGTGCCGGATGCGACCGACGACATGGATCTCGGCGTGGGTATCGCACTGGGCGCGAGCCGGGCGTTGTGGACGCGCGGCGCGACTGTGCTGGGCCTGGAACTGACGGCGGTCACCGCGGCCAGTGATGCCGATACGACCGTCACAGCCAGGCAGACGCTCGAGACGTGGAGTATCGCGGCGGACACCTGGAATCCGGGTGGCGTGCCTGATCCGGGCACGCTCTCGAAGGTCTCCGCGAATCACGTGGCCGTGGCCAGTCCGGACGTTCTGAACTCGGTGGCCAGGGTCGGCTACGACGTGGACTTGGGCTTGTACACGTTCGGCACGGGGTTGACCCTGCGGCACCAGATTTCGAAATTCTGTTTCGGTGTCGCGACCGGGCCGACGTTCTCGGTCGTCGACTACGATTTCCAGCGTGACAGTTCCGTGACGTGGCTCGGGGGCGACACATTCTACACCGAGCGGCAGCGCGAGTCTGGACTTGCAGTCCGAGCCGGGTGGTATGCGCGTGGCGGGATCGGTTGCGCGCTGACCGAGGCCATTGGTTTGGACGTGCATCTGCGCTACGACTTCATTCCTGTCGACGTCGGCAGTGATGTGGCCGACATTGGCCTGTCCGGGCTGGGGGGGCAGGTCTCGGTGACCCTGCGATTCTGAACGGCCACTCCCAACGGTGGCTCGATGCGGAAGTACGGCAAGGCTCCTGTCTTGCCGTGTAGTCCACGTTCGCGCCGGCCAGCGTCACACCTCACCCGGTCCCCCCGGCCTCACTCCCCGCGCGAGATCTCGGTCGGCCAGCCTTTGACCGCCTCTTCGAGCAAGGCGCTGACTTTGGGGGCAGCTTGTTCGATGAACGTCTTGACCAGCATTTCGCCGTGCTGACGGGTCGCCTCGACCGCGTCCGGGCCGCAGCCGTCGCGCTGCGCGTTCAGGCCGTCCTTCGGGATCCGCGACAGGTCGACGAGGTCTGGCCGGAAGTACATCATCAGCGATGTCTCGTTCTTGCCGCCGTGGTCGCCGCCCTTGACGTTCACCCACGATGCCGGCTCGTAGTCGGTGATGGCCAGGACGCGGACGTAGCGGTGTTTCTCGGTGAACAGTTCGACGGCACGCTTGATGGTCTCGACGTGCTTGCCGCCGTAGTGGCCCATGACGATGACGATCGCCTTGAACCCCTCGTCGTACAGGTTCTCGAGATGCTCGAACGCGTACTGCAGCACCAGGTCCTTCGAGAACTCGAACGTGTGGTGGAACCTGGCCCACGGTTTCATCGTCTGGTAGCCGCAATAGACCGGCGGCAGCACGACGCCGCCGGTGCGCTGGCAGAGTTCCAGGGTCATGTGGTAGGCCTTGAGCGTGTCGAGGCCGACCGGGTTCTGCGGCCCGTGCCACTCGTGCGCACCCCAGACCAGATAGGCGAGCGGACACTCGCGCAAGACCTGATTGATCTCCCGCGGACGCAGTTCTTCGTACTTCATGGTGGTGTTTCCTCCCCGGCCGTTCCTCGCAATCATCGTCGCAGTCACGCCTCGATGGCCGGTAACGGGCGGACACGGGATCGAGACCCGCTTGCGACAGCGATCGCCTTCTCGTCATTCTTCCAACCTGTGCGGGGGAATCCGTCCCATGGCGAGGTGCCTGCCGGGCCAAGAGGCGATCCAGCGCACAGTGGCTCGGCGTGTCCCGCGCCGAAGCGGGGTGCTCGGGCCGGTCCCCGGCCGAGGGCCTCGGGCCGGGACGGCCCCGAGCACTCTGCCGCGGTCCCGGAGGTCCCGCGCCACGGTCCGCCGCTGCGTACAGCCGCGAACGGGCGAATCTTGGCGCACGCAGCTCCGCCTTGTCTCTCTGCGGTTTTCCCCGCACAGGTCGTATTCTGCTTTCATCGTGACGTTGGTACTACCCATGCCCAGTGACAATTGCCGTTACCGTTGTTCAGTCTAGTCACCGAACCGACCGATGCAAGCCGCGTTGAGGCTTTGCCTGCCAGGGTGATGCGCCTATATTGGCGGCACGCCCGAAAGTGATCCGGACCCGAACGGAAAGGACCTGAGCCATGCCCGAACCACGCCCGAACATACTTCTGATTCACGTGGACCAGTGGCGCACGGACTGTCTCGGATGCGCGGGGCATTCGGTGGTGGAGACGCCGCATCTGGACGCGCTGGCCGGCGAGAGCGTACGGTTCTCGCGCGCCTATGCGGCCGTGCCGTCCTGCATCGCGTCGCGGGCGTCGCTTCTCACCGGGTTGACACCGCGCAGCCACGGGCGGGTCGGGTACCGCGACGGCGTGCCGTGGAATTACCCGGTGACGTTGCCGGGCCTGCTGGCGGGTGCCGGCTACCACACCCAGGCGGTGGGCAAGATGCACGTCGATCCGGCCCGGAACCTGGTCGGGTTCCACAACGTCGTCCTGCACGACGGGTACTTGCACTTCCAGCGCAAGCGCCAGCGGGACTTCGGGCTGTTCGACGATTACCTGCACTGGCTGCAGCGTGAGCACGGGCCGCTGGCGGACTACATCGATACCGGGCTGGGCTGCAATGGCTATGCTGTGCGGCCCTGGATCTACGAGGACATGCTGCATCCGACGGCGTGGGTCACGACGCAGTCCATCGATTTTCTGCGCCGGCGCGATCCGAGCAAGCCGTTCTTCCTCTATGCCTCGTACCACCGGCCGCACCCGCCGCTGGATCCGCCGCGCGACTACCTGCACATGTACGAGGGCAAGGACCTGCCGCCGCTGCCGCGCGGCGACTGGGCCGACGCGTTCAATCAGACGTCGTACCACGGGCTGGACAGTCCCAAGCCGTCGTCGCCTGCGGCGATCGCACGGGCCCGGCGGGCGTACTACGCGCAACTCACGTTCATTGATCACCAGATTAACCGCCTGACGCATGCCCTGTACGAGCATGATGTCCTGGCGAACACCTGCATTCTGTTCTGCTCCGACCACGGCGACATGCTCTACGACCACGGGTTCGTGGCCAAGTCGTTGCCGTACGAAGGCTCGGCGGGTGTCCCGTTCCTGCTCCGGCTTCCGACCGCGTGGAAGGTGCCGCGGCGGCGGACGCTCGAGATGCCGGTCGAGATGCGCGACGTGCTCCCGACCCTGTGCGATGTGGCGGGCGTCGCCGTGCCGTCGAGTGTCGAGGGCCAGAGTCTCGTGCCGCTCTGCCGCGGTGAGACCGTGCCGTGGCGCGAGTACATTCACGGCGAACACCCGCGCGGCGACCTGTCGAACCACTGGCTGACCGACGGCCGGATGAAATACGCCTGGTATTCGCAGACCGGTCGCGAGCAACTTTTCGACTTGGCGAACGATCCGCAGGAACTGCACGACCTGGCGCCGGACCGGGCTGCCGACGTCGCGGCATGGCGTGAGCGGTTGGTCCGCGAACTCACCGGCCGCGAGGAAGGTTACGTGCAGGATAGCCGGCTCGTCGTCGGCCGCGCGCCCCTGTCGGTGCTGGCCAGCGCGACCGCAAGAGCGAGTTGATCCCGCTGGGAACGGATTTCGACGGTCTGGTCCGATTGCACGCGGACAGCGCGTCACTTCTGCGCGGACCTGGCCTTGACGATCCTGTAGATCCCGAGTGCGATGAGGACGGCCCCGATGGCGGCCAGCGCGAGGCCGTTGTGAGTCCCTCTGAGGACCAGTTTTCCGGAAAGCCCGCCAGCCACGAGAATGACCCCGAACACAATATTGACAATACCGCGCATGGCCTTCTCCTTCGCGTGGAACCTTCCTCTCTTCGACGGGCGCAGGTAATATGCCGACCGCGTAGCGTCCTGCAAGTTTGTCGCGAGTCTCACGGCGCCGCCCGATCTTGTGCCGCCAGGCCAGCGCAGGGCTGTTTCTCTTTCGGTCTCTCAGGAGTCGGTTCGGTGGCTTCGGCGCGTCCCGCGCCGAAGTAGAGTCTGGAGGCCGGTCCCCGGCCGACACACCCGGCCCGAGACGGCCCGCGCTACGGTGCGTTTCGTCTCCCCAAGGCGAAAAAGAAACAGCCCTGTGTTGCCTCCAGGGCTGTTTCAAGATCTGGCGCCGCGTCTCGGAAGGCCACACCTCCGCGCACACCTGGTAGGGGCGGCCTGTCCTCAGGCCGCCCCCCCCGGCGTGGGGACACGCCGGGGGTACTCGCTGCACGCGACGGTCACGAATCTTGAAACAGCCCTGTGTTGCCTCGCACGGGCGTTGTCAACCCAGGTTTTCGGCGGTATCTTAGGGGCTCGGAAGGCATGTTGGAATGGCCTTGCGCGCGGGCATGGTTCGGGGCTTTACGGTGAGGCAGGTTGTCGGGCGGAGCATGAGAGGAGAAACGAACGTTGAAAGTCGTACTTGCCTACTCGGGTGGTTTGGATACTTCCGTGATCCTGAAGTGGTTGCAGGAGGAGTACAAGGCGAAGGTCGTCTGCTTCTGTGCCGACCTGGGGCAGGAGGAGGAATTGACCGGGCTTGACGCCAAGGCGCGCAAGTGCGGCGCGGTGAAGAGCTACATTGAGGATCTGCGCGAGGAGTTCGTCCGCGACTTCGTCTTCCCGATGCTGCAGGCGAACGCGATCTACGAAGGCTGTTACCTGCTGGGCACGTCGATTGCGCGGCCGTTGATCGCGAAGCGTCTGGTCGAGATCGCGGTGGCTGAGAAGGCCGAGGCCATCTGTCACGGCGCCACCGGCAAGGGCAACGACCAAGTGCGGTTCGAGATCACGGCCTACGCCATGAAACCGGACATCCGCATCATCGCGCCGTGGCGGCTCTGGAAATTCAAGTCCCGCACGGATCTCATCAACTATTGCCAGGAGAAGAAGATTCCGATCACCGTGACCGCTGCGAAGCCCTACAGCATGGACCGCAACCTGCTGCACATCAGCTTTGAGGGTGGGATTCTCGAGGACCCGTGGGCCGAGGCGCCGGAAGAGATGAGTGTGCTGACGCAGCCGATCAGCAAGACCCCGGACACCGACGAGCAAGTGACGGTGGAGTTCAAGAAAGGTATTCCGGTGGCGGTGAACGGCAAGAAGCTCAGTCCGGCCAAACTGCTGGCGACGCTGAATCGGATTGGCGGCAAGCACGGTGTCGGCCGCGTCGACATGGTCGAGAACCGGTTCGTGGGCATGAAGTCGCGCGGCGTGTACGAGACGCCGGGCGGCACGATCCTGCACACGGCGCACCGGGCCATGGAGTCGATCTGCATGGACCGCGAGGTCATGCACCTCCGCGATTCGTGGATTCCGAAGTATGCGTCACTCATTTACAATGGTTTCTGGTTCGCGCCGGAGCGCGAGATGCTCCAGGTCGCCATCACCAAGAGCCAGGAGAACGTGACCGGCGAAGTGCGCGTGAAGTTGTTCAAGGGCAACTGCCGCGTCGTCGGGCGCCGCTCGCCCAACTCGCTGTACAACCCGGAACTGGCGACGTTCGAGGCGGACCGGGTCTACAACCAGGCTGACGCGGAAGGGTTCATCCGGCTCAACGCGCTGCGCCTGCGCGTCGGTGCTATGGCCCGGAAGAAGCAGGCGAAGTAGCGACGGGGTGTCCTCTCCCTGCACGGCGACGGGGGCCGGCAAGACGGGAGCCTTGCCCTACTTCCCCCCCGGATGTGGTTCACGTGCTCGGCGCTGGCGAGGGCAATGTATGGCTTGGGGAGCAGAGCAAGCGATGTAGACTTCGGAAGGTATTACTGTTCATGCAACTGCAAATGCTCAAGAGCAAGCTTCACCGGGCGCGCCTCACCGGCTGCGATCTGGACTACGAGGGCAGTCTCGGCATTGATCAGGACCTGATGGACAAGGTCGGGCTGCTGCCGGGCGAGCGCATTCTCGTCGCCAACCAGAACAGTGGCGACCGGCTTGAGACGTACGCGATCGCCCTGCCGCGCGGTTCTCGCGAGTTCTGCCTGAACGGGGGCGCCGCCCGCTGCGGCATGCCGGGCGACCTCATCACCGTCATGGCGTTCGCCATTGTGACGCCGCAGGAAGCGAAGCGCCTCAAGCCCCGCGTCGCGGTCCTCGACGCCGAGAACCGCATCGCGCACCAGAAGTAGACTGCCGTTCGGCGCGCGCGCGGCGAGAGTTGGGGGCGATCTGTCCGCGCTGGTCTCCCCGCCGTCCTTGTGGCGGCCATGCCGTCTCCCGCTTACCCAGACCGCGTGAACGCGGAACTGCAAGCCTGGCGCTGCCCGAGGTTCGTAGTCCCGCCTTCATGGCCTGTCGATTTAATGGAATCCAGAGCCCGCTCCATAATTCGTGCTGCATCCGAGCTGGAGCGCCCGCGTCCTCGCGGGCTGACTTGGGGTGGCGTGGACTAAATCGACACGCCCTTCGGGCGGTTTGGCCTCATCGCAGCCAGTCTTCGCGCTGGTATAGTCGGGCGGTCTGCCACCCCGGAGATGCTCACACGGTCCCCGTGGCGTTTGACAAACCCGCCTGACCATGGTTCATTGTGCATCATCCCTTATGTGCTCCGGCATTCGGTTAAGACAAAGGGGCAACCCCATGCAGATCACGAAAGCCCGCGAGACGATGACCTCCAAGGAGCGCGTTCTGGCGGCGTTTGCGCACGCGCCCGTCGACCGTGTGCCGATCGACTACGGCGCCAATGCGGGGATTGACCGGCGCCTGAAGGCGGCGTTTGGACTGAAGGAGAACGACGCCGAAGGCCTGCGCGTCGCGCTCGGCGTGGACTTCCGCGGTGTGGGCGTGCCCTTCCGCGGCCCGAAGCGCTTCCCCGACGTACCGGGACGCAACGTCAATCAGGAAACGGGGATCCGCACCCGCTGGATCGAGCACGAGACGGGCGGGTACTGGGATTACTGCGACTTCCCGCTCAAGGACGCCGGCCTCGGCGAGATCGAGGCGTGGCCGTTCGCGTCGCCGGACGACTACGACTACAGCCAGCTCCGTGGCGCCTGCGAGCACAACCGGAACTACGCCAATTACTACGGCGGCCCGGGCCTGGGCGACATCATCAACAAGACCAGCATGCTGCGCGGTATGGAACAGGTGCTGATCGATCTGATCACCGACGATCCGGCCGGACTGCGCCTGATCGACCGCAGCATTGACCGCCAGGTCGAGATCATGCGCCGCGTGCTCGATGCCGCCGGGGACCTGATCGACTTCGTCTGGATGGGCGAGGACCTCGGCACGCAGATCGCGCCCATCATCAGCCTGGAGCTGTTCCGGAAGCACATTCGGCCGCGACACCAGAGGATCATCGACCTGGCCAAGGTCCGTGGCCTGCCGGTCATGATCCACACCTGCGGTTCGAGCAGTTGGGCGTACGAAGACTTCATTGAAATGGGGATCGACGCGGTGGACACGCTGCAGCCCGAGGCGGCGAACATGTCCCCGGCGTACCTGAAGAAGACCTTTGGCGGGCGCTTGGCGTTCCACGGCTGCATCAGCACGGCCGGGCCGCTGGCGTACGGTACGGTGGCGGACGTCGAGCGCGAAGTGCGCGAAACGCTCGCGGTCATGGCGTCCGGCGGCGGCTACATGCTCGCACCCACGCACCAGCTCCAGGACAACAGCCCGGTCGAGAACGTCATCGCCATGTACCAGGCCGCGCACACCCTCGGCGCCGGCCAGACGTGACGGTCCGACAGTGGCGCGGGACCTCTGGGACCGTGGTCGGGTGCCCTCGGGCCGTCCCGGCCCGAGACTATGGCCGACGCACTCCGTTGCGGCGCGAGACGCGCCGAGCCACCGAGCGACTGGGGCCGATTGGTGCCTTCGCGAACAGCGTCTAGATTAGAATCTCCCGTTCAACGGCGGTCGCGGACGAGTGCGCGGCTGTGAGATCGCGTCGGAACCGGGTCAGGAACGCAAAGGTCGGTCATGCGGCACGTTCACTTCGGTCTCTTGGCGATCGGCATTCTGGTCTTCTGCGTCGCGTACTTCGAGCGACCGCCGAAGCTGGAGGACTTCGATCCGGTCCGGGATGCGGAGTTCGCCAAGACGTGGAACCAGCGCCTGCACCTGGCCTACTGGGAGAAGTGGGGCAGCTTCGAGCGTGACGCCTGTCAGGCCATGGTGGACGACTTCAATCGCAGCCAGGAGGAGATCTTCGTTCACTACATCAACAGCGGCCAGGTCGATCGCAAGGCGATGCTGGCGATCGTCGGCGGGTGTCCGCCCGACGTGGTGGGGCTGTGGGCCACGAATGTGCAACCGTTCGCGTCCGGTGGCGCGCTCATGCCGCTGGACGAATGGATGGCCAAGTCCGGGCTGTCGCCCGAGCGTTACACCCCGCAGTACCTCGAGATCGGGCAGTGGGAAGGTAAGACGTACGCGCTGCCGACGACACCGGCCTCCGTGGCGCTGTTCTACAACAAGGACCACTTCCAGGCCAAGGCGGCGGAGTTGCGCGCGGCCGGGCTCGATCCGGACCGCGCGCCGCGCAGCATCGAGGAACTCGACCGCTACGCTGAAGTGCTGAACGAGTTCAACCCGGACGGCACACCGCGCATCATGGGTTTCCTGCCGACCGAGCCGGGCTGGTGGAACACGCTCTGGGGCTATTACTTCGGCGGCACGCTCTACGACGAGCGCACCGGCACGGTCACGCCGGACGATCCGGCGAACCTGCGCGCCATTCTCTGGGTCAAGCGTTACGCCGAGCGCTATGGCCGTGACAAGATGCTGCAGTTCCGCTCGGGTTTCGGGAATTTCGACTCGCCGAACAATGCGTTCATCGAGGGCAAAGTCTCGATGGAAATGCAGGGCGTGTGGTTCCCGAACTTCATCCGTCGCCACCGGCCGCACCTGAACTTCGGCGTTGCGCCGTTCCCGACCGCGGAGGGCGTCCCCGGCCCGGTCTCGTTCCTCGATTCGGACGTCATCGCCATACCGCGCGGCTGCAAGCATCCCGAGGCGGCGTGGAAATTCATCGTGCACAGCCAGCAGCGCGGGCTGGAGATCCTTTGCCGCATGCAGGGCAAGCACATGCCGATCAAGGACCCGCCGGCGCTGTTCCGACAGGGGCACCCGAACCTGGAACTGCCGGTGTTCGAGCAGGTGGCCGCGTCGCCGCATTCGTTCATCCGGCCGGTGTTGTCCGTGTGGCAGGAGTACGCCGACGAACTGACACGCGCGTTCGACCACATCTGGAACTACCCGGTCGCGGAGGCCGAGCTCAAGGGGTTGAGCGGCAAGGACCTGGACGCCAGGATCGAGGCACTGTGCCGCCCGGAGGTCGAGCGCACCTATGCCGAGGTGCGCGACATCGTGCAACGCAAGCTTGATCAGCAGCAGTTGCGCGCCGACATGCGCAAACGAAAAGGTGACGGATGAGGACGACCGCTCCGCAACACGCTCGGCAAGGAGCGCTTTGGGCTTGTAGTCCCGCGTTCACGCGGTCCGGGGTGCGCGTAGCTACGGGCGGTGGGGACCGCCTGAAGGGCGTGTCGATTTGGTGCAGCAACAGGCCTTCCAGAGTGGCGGGAGCGGCTCCCGCATGCCGGACCGAGCCGGTCCGGCCACTTTGGGCGTGGTTGTGCGTCTGAAGTGGTTAAATCGACACACCCTGAAGGTGGAACTGCGAGCCTGGGATGTGCCGCAGGCAACGCCGCGCCCGGTGGCGCCGTCGTGCGAGGACAGCCTAACTCAGGGGACATTGGCATGAAGGCCGAACTGCGCCGGGCAATCACGGGATACGCGTTCATCCTGCCGTGGCTGGTGGCACTGGTCGTGTTCATTGGGTACCCGTTTTTCGCTGCGTTCTACTTCAGTTTCTGCGATTTCCCGCCGCTGCTGAAGCCCATGTTCATCGGCACGGAGAACTACCGCCAGCTTGTGATCGACCCGGTGTTCCGCCGCTCGCTCGCGGTGACCCTGATCTACGCGGCGTTCGCCATCCCGTTCGGGGTGTTCGTCGCTCTGAGTCTGGCGTTGCTGCTCAGCGCAAGGATTCGTGGGCAGACGTTCTATCGCGTCGTCTTCTACCTGCCGCACCTGGTGCCGTCCGTCGTAGTGGCGCTGCTGTGGATGTGGATTTTCAACCCGAAGTTCGGCATCTTCAATGTCGTGCTCGGACTGCTGATGCGTGTCGCAGACGCGTGGACAGGGCTGTTCTTCCGCCTCAGTGCGGACGGCGGGCCCCTGGTTCACCCGGCGGCGGTCTTGCTTCTCGTGGGGCCGGTTGCCGCGCTGCTTGCCTACGGGCCGTGGCTGAAGACAAGTGCTTCGACGCGGCACGGCGGATTCCGGTTCGCCGCCGCGACCGTCCTGGCGTTGACCGTGCTGACGGTTGCGTTTGCCGTGCTGTGCTGGCTGCTGCCGGAGGACATGCGCAAGCTGCACTCGCCCGGGTGGCTGGCGGACGGAACGTCGTTCCCATCGGTGGTCAAGTTCGCTCCATCGTGGGCGTTGTGGGCCATCATCGTCATGGGCATGTGGAGCGTGGGGCAGATGGCCATCATCTACCTGGCCAAGCTGCAGGACGTGCCGGTGCAGCTCTACGAAGCGGCGGACATCGACGGCGCCTCGTGGTGGGACAAGACGCGCCACATCACGCTGCCGATGATCTCGCCGGTGATTCTGTTCAACGTTGTCATGGCCATCATCGGCACATTCCAGGTGTTCACCGAGCCGTACATCATGACGCGTGGCGGGCCGGAGGACAAGACGCGTTTCGTGGCCATGTTCATCTACGACCAGGCGTTCCAGTACCAGAACGTCGGCTATGCCTCCGCCGTGGCCTGGTTCCTGTTCCTGCTCATTGTCGGGTTGACAATGCTCGCGTTCCAGATCTCGAAGAGGCACGTGTACTATGCCGGACGTTGAACAAGCCGAAATCTACGGGCGCCGGCCGCCGTGGTACCTGCGACTGCCAGCCCATCTGCTGCTGGCGGCGGGCGGGGTGTTCTTCCTTCTGCCGTTGGTCTGGATGGTCGCGACCTCGCTGAAGCCGCTGGACCAGACCATGCGCTACCCGGACAGCCTGCAGTCCGCGTTCCTCGGCGAAGGCTGGAAGGCGGAGATTGGCGGCAAGACCTGCGACGTGGTCCTCGAACGCCGGGTTGCGCCCGCGCCGGACCGGCCGTTCTTCATTGTGCAGCCCAAGGCGCCATTTGCGGCCGGCGAGATGACGCACCCGTTCGGCAAGGACGTCTGGGACCGGTACCCGGTCTTCAACAAACAGGAACTGGTGCGCATGAACGCCACGGTCGAACCGGGCATGAACGTGCTCGCCGACGACGTGAACCGGTTCGACCCGGCCGCCGGCATTCTGAGACTGCAGTCCGGCCGTGCGCTGTCGGCCACGCTGGTCCGCCACATCGACCCGGTGGCGGAGGGCGACGAGCTTTGGGTGGTGCGCGAGTGGCGTGCGGAGGACACGGACACCAAGGAGGTCGGTTCGACCGGCGGCGACGTCACGCGTGCCTGGGACGTGGTTGCCAAGAGCCAGTTGCAGAAGACCGTGCGCGTCATTCCGGAGAACTACCCGGTGGCGTTGCGGCGCGTGCACTTCGTGCGGTGCCTGCTGAACACGCTGTTCCTCTGCACGCTGGTGGTTCTGGGGGTAACCATTTCATCGATGGTCATTGCCTACGGGTTCGCGTTCCTCGAGTTCAAGGGGCGTGACCTGATCTTCGGGATCACGCTGGCCACCATGATGATCCCGTTCCCGGTCACCATGATCCCCGTGTACCTGCTGTACCGCGATTTCGGCTGGGTCGGCACCTTCAAACCGCTGTGGGTTGCGTCCTGGTGCGGGTCGGCGTTCTTCATCTTCCTGCTGCGCCAGTTTTACCTCGGCCTGCCCAAGGACCTGCTCGATGCCGCGCGCATCGACGGCTGCACGGAACTCGAGATTCTCTGGCTCGTCATCGTGCCCCTTTCCCGGCCGGCGATTGCGATGATCGCACTGTTTACGTTCCTCGGGACGTGGAAGGACTTCCTCGGCCCGCTGATTTACTTGAATCACGAGGCACAGTTCACCTTGTCGCTGTCCCTGCAGGCGTTTGCCTCCGAGCACGGCGGCACACCCTGGCACCTGCTCATGGCCGCCTCGACCGTGTTCAGTCTGCCCCTGATCGTGCTGTTCTTCTGCACCATGCGCACCTTCATCCGCGGCATCGCCATGACCGGCGTGAAGGGGTAAGTGCGGGAGGTTTCAGTGTTCAGGTTTCAGATCAGAGCGTCGAAGATCCCGAGCGGCTTCGGGTTCCGCAAGAACCCTCGGAGGGGGCATATGCCCGCAGAAATTCCCTGACACCTGAAACCTGAAACCTTTACCCTGGAGCCCGGCCCCATGAGACTAACTTCCGACTGGCACATTCACTCGCGGAACTCGTGCGACGGTGCCGCGATCACCGTGGCGGACCTGGTGCGTGGCGCGAAGGCGAAGGGCATCCGCGATTTCGGCCTGACCGATCACATTCACACGCCGTTCAACCTGCCGGACCTGGCCGCGTCGCGTGAGGAGTACCTGGCCTCGAACCCGTCGCCACGGTTTCACTTCGGTGTCGAAGTGAGCGTTGTCTCGCAATGGGAACTGGACCAGATTGCCAAGGGGCTGGCGAAGAGCCCGGTCTACGGGATCCGCCACGGCGGGCCGCAGGGCGCGTCGCTGGCGATCGGGTTGACGGCCACCGACATCACGACGTTCGGGATCGAGTACGTGGTTGGCGGAACGCACTGGCCCATCTACGTGCCGTTCGAGCGCGAAGCGATGATCCGCGACTACCACCGACAGAACATGTTCCTGGCCACGCACCCGCTGGTGACGATCGTGGCGCATCCGTGGTGGTGGATGGGACACTGGAAAGGCAGCGACGGCATGTTCCGTTCCGAGCCGTGGTTCGACGACTTCGGTTGCATTCCGAAGTCCATACACCGCGAGTTTGCCGCGGCACTGCGCGAACACCGCAAGGTGACGGAGATCAACCTGAGCGCCATGTTCTTCAACCCCGAGTACACGGATCGGTTCAAGGCGCAGTACGTGGAGTATCTCGGCTGGCTGCACAGCGAGGGCGTTGCTTTGTGCTCCGTGTCGGACTGCCACAGCCCCACGTACGATATCCGGTTCGACGAGGCAGCGGCCATGCTGGAACGCGTCGGGATCAAGGACGCCGCGCTCTGGCGCCTGCCGCCGCGCTGAACGGCAGTGGCGCGGGGCCTCTGGGACCGCAGCAGAGTGCCCCCGGGCCGTCTCGGCCCGAGTTTCTCGGCCGGGGACCGGCCGACGCACCCCGCTTCGGCGCGGGACGCGCCGAGCCACTGCTGTACGAGGTTGTCCAGGAGGGCCCAATGAACAGCACAGCACCCGCAACATCAACCGCCGCGTTTTGGTACGGTGCGGCGTACTACCCCGAGCACTGGCCCGAGGAACGCTGGCCGGTCGACGCGCGGCTGATGCGCGAGGCGGGGTTCAATGTCGTGCGGCTCGGGGAGTTTGCCTGGTGCCGCATGGAACCGGAGGAGGACCGGTTCGACTTCACGTGGCTCGATCGCGCCATTACGGTCCTGCAGCGCGAAGGCATCTCGGTGCTCCTGGGCACACCGACCGCCGGGCCGCCGCCGTGGCTGGTCAACGCCGCGCGGCTGGAAGACGAGTGCCGGCAGGTCTACGAGGACGGGGGGCCGTGGGAGTGCGGCGGCCGCAGCATGTGCTGCGTCAACCATCCGCGGTTTCAGGAGCGGTCACGCCGGATTGCGGCCGAACTCGGGCGTCACTTCGCGAACTGCCCGGCAGTGATCGGGTTCCAGATCGACAACGAACTGGGGATGTACGGTACGCGTTGCCTTTGCGCGCACTGCCGCGAGGGTTTCCGGCGCTGGCTGCGCGAGAAGTACGGCGCGATCGGCGAGGTGAACCGGTGTCTCGGTATGATTTTCGGCGGCAACGAGTTCCGCTCGTTCGACGATATTCCCATTCCGCGCCGGAAGCAGGACCTGCACAATCCCGGCCTGATCCTGGACTCGCAGCGGTTCTTCAGCGACGCGAATGTGCGGTATGTGCGCCTGCAGGTGGAGGCGCTCCGCCAGGCAGGCGTGCGGCAGGCGATCACCACGAACGTGTGCCACATGCTCAGTGGCTGGATGGGGATCGACAACCGGCGACTGTTCGAGCCGCTCGATGTCGTCGGCTGGGACTGCTACCCGGTGCAGTTTGCCGCCGACCCGCCGCCGGCGGCGATGGGGCTGTTGCACGCCGTGGCGCGCGCCGGCAAGGGCGGGCGCCGATTCTGGATGCTCGAGCAGCAGAGCGGCTCGCCCATGGCGAACGTGGCGGACGAGCCGCGGCGCAGCCGGCTCTGGGCGTGGCAGGCGGCAGCGCACGGTGCCGAGATGATCCTGTACTTCCGCTGGCGCACCTGCCGGTTCGGCGGCGAGCAGTACTGGCGCGGCATTCTCGATCACGACGGCGCGCGGAACGCGCGCTACGCGGCGGTGGCACAGACGGGCGGCGAGATGCGGCGTCTGGCCCCGCGCCTGGCCAAACTCGAACGCGCTGCGGACGTCGCAATCCTGCTGGATTTCGACGACCTGCAGTCGGTGACGCTGAACCCGCCCGGACCGCGGTTTGCCTACAATGCCCATGCGCAGTCGTGGTTCGCCGCTGTGCAGGCGCAGGGCCGCATCGCGGACGTCGTGTACGAAGTGCCGGCCCCGCCGCCGCTGGGCAAATATCGTCTGCTCATCGCGCCGGCCAAGCGCCTGATGGACCCGCAGACCGCTGAGAAACTGCGTCAGTTCGTCGCCGGTGGCGGCACGCTGGTCGCCACGCCCTGCACGGCGACGCTGGACCGGGATCATGTGGCTCCATCTGAACCGCTGCCGTGGAAGCTCACGGACGTGTTCGGTGTGCGCCGCGTCGAGTGGAGCGCGCTCGGGCGCATGACGGCGCCGCCCAAGGAGCGCCAGGGCGAGGCCGCCGAAGCGTGGGCGAAACTCGGGCGCGAAGGTGCCGTGCCGGTGATCGTGCCGGCGGGGAATGAGTGCCGAGTGTCGGGTGTCGAGGGAGGAGAGCAGTCTGGTGTTCAGTGTTCCGTGTTCGGTGTTCAGGGAAGCCCCCCACGACACCCGACACCCGACACTCGTCCCATGAATCATCCTGATATCGCTAGTCCTCTGCTGCCCGGGAGATACAGCGGCGAAGTGTGGTGCGACCATCTGGTTGCGGCCGGGGCGGAAGTCTGGGCACGGTTTGCCGAGGGTGCGCCGCCGTCCGGGCTGCCGGCGATCACCTGCAACCGGTTCGGCTCGGGCCGGGCCGTGTACGTGGCGACCTGGCTGGACGCCTGGCTCCAGGCGCAGCTCGTGCAGGCTCTGCTGCCCTCCGGTGCAGACGTGGCGTCCGTCCCGGACGGCGTCGAGATCGTACCGTGCCGCGACCGGTCCGGAAGGGCGGTGCTGTTCGTCCTGAACCACGCCGGGGCGGCGCGCGTGGTCGATGTTCCTACGGGGGCCGAAGAGTGGATCACCGCGACGAAGGTCGGCGTGGTTCTGGAACTGGAGCCGTACGGGGTGGCAGTGGTGGCTCTGGCGTCCCGGCCCTGAAGGCGTGTGCGAACCGGTTCCTTCGGTGTTCTTTCGTGGGGGACAGCGGCCTATGGGGTTGACGTTGGAGAATCAGCCGTGCGGGTGGCTCGAAGACCCCCGCGGGCTCGTCTCGCGGGTGAACGGGTTCGCCCGCTACCCCGCGCACCTTTCGAAGAATGATCCAGGCGAGGCCACCTGGGTGCCACCTTGGCCCCGGCGGCATCCGGCTCGCGTGAATGAGCGTGGCGGCCACAGCACCCAAGTCGTACATTCCCGCGCCAACTTGGGAGGCTGGGTTGCGCGGGCGTCGGACTGCGGTGTCCGAGGTTTGTAGTGCCGCGTTTAGGGGGTCCGGGTAGCGCACGGCCAGCACGGAAGACCCGGACCGCCTAAACGCGGCACTACGAGCCTGTCTTCGTCCCTGAACTGGCTGAGCGGAGTGACCATGGAGTTTCAGGGACGGGATGTAGGGTATGTGGGGCACGAGACCCCAGGGTTGCGTGACCCTGGGCTGGGCATGTTGGTCCCCGTTGGGGACAGGCGCGAGGCGGAGATCGGACCCCGTCAACCACTCCCCTTCGGGGACGGGGTGTCGTGGCGGCAGAAGAAAGGATGGCATCATGTTCGAACACGGGTCCCTTCGGGCAGCGGTGTGGTGGATGGTGCTGGGCGTGGTGCTGGCCTTCGCGGGGGGCGTGATGGCGGCCGACAATGCGGCGCAGGTTCAGGGCCTGATCGCCAAACTCAAGGACGAGAACCAGAACAATCGTGAGTACGCGGCCAAGGCGTTGGTCGGGCTGGCGCCTGCTATTCAGCCGGCCATCCCGGCGCTGACGGAACTGCTGGCCGACAAGGCGGCCGGCGTGCGCTACAATGCGGCCCAGGCGATCGGCCTGGTCGGGCTGGATGCGAAGTCCGCCATTCCGGCGCTGGCAGCGTCGCTGAAACTCAACGACTGGGCCGGGAACGCGCAGTCGCAGGCGGCCATCGCCTTGGGCCGGATGGGACCGCCGGCGGCCGAGGCGGCGCCGGCACTGGCAGAGATGCTGGCCAAGGACACGCACCCGATGGCGCGTTGCGAGGCGGCCCGGGCGCTGGGCAGTATCGGCCCGGGCGCGGTGACTGCGAAGTCCGCACTGGAAACGGCGTTGAAAGACGAGAACGGGTTCGTCCGTGTCGCGGCCGCCGCGGCGCTCTGGCAAGTGGCACAGGACGCGCAAGGCGTTCCGCTCCTCGTGCAGGCGCTGGAAGACCCGACCATCGTCGGCGTGCGCGTCGCCGCTGATGCGCTGGCGGAACTCGGCGCCGGCGCACAGCCCGCAGTGCCGGCGCTGACCCGTGCCCTGCAGGACCCGGCCGCATGTGCACGGGTCGCGGCGGCCCGGGCCCTGTGGCGTGTCGCGCAGGATTCGCAGGGAGTCCCGGCACTGACCGTCGCGCTCGGGGACGAGTCCGAGGAGGTGCGGAAGGACGCGGTCGGCGCGCTGCGTCTGATCGCGCAGGAGGCGAAGGGGCCGGTAGCGGGTGTTGCGGAGGCCCTGAAGCAGTTTGACGCCGCGCAGGCGGCGCCAGTGCCGGCTGACAAGGCCCAGCCGCTGGTCTTCGAGACGGAAGACTGGACCGGTCCGGCGGATGCGATCGTCAAGGACAAGGACACCGGCGACAAATGGAAGTTCGCGACGAACGACAAGCGCTGGACGCGCAACACGGTCCTGGTCTCGCCGGGAGTGCCCAAGGACCGCGCGACGCCCGAGGAGGGCGCACCCGTGCTGCACACGCACATCACGGGCATTCCGAATGGCACGTACGACGTCACCGTCGCGCACAGCCGGCCGTTGGCCGTGTCGCGTGATGGCGGCACAACATGGAAGAAGCTGGACGATGGCGACGTCGCTATCGGCAAGGCCGAGGTCAGCGACGGGACATTCGATTTGTGGGTTGACGACAGGTATGCGTCCAGCACGTCCATCGGCGGTTCGTATTACGATTACCTGACATTCACGCCGGCGTTCGAGCGCGTGGTCGCGCCGGTGCAGGGCTGGGCGACGGAGCGGTTTGCGGACAAGCTCGACCGCGGCCTGACGGCGGTGCGGACTCCGCCCGCAGACGTGAAGGGCGCTGCCGCTCCGGTGACCGGTCAGGGGCCAGTGTATCTGAGCTGGCGCCTGCTGCCGGACGACCCGCCGGACATTGCGTTCGACGTCCTGCGCCAGGACGCGAGCGGCACGCCGCAGCGTCTGAACCAGGAACCCATTTCCAGGACCACGGACTTTGTCGACGACGTGGCGCCAGTCGGCGCGGAGTGCCGCTACACGGTGGTCTTGGCGCGGCAACCCAAGGACCGGGTTACGTCGCCGCCGGCGGTGGTGGCGGCGAACGCGGCGCTGTTGGCCTACACCTCAATCAAGTTTCGGGACGACTGCTCGGTGCAGAAGCTTGGCATCGCGGACCTGGACGGTGACGGTCGGCCGGACTTTGTCATCAAGCAACCGGATCAAAATATCGACCCGTACTACACCTACTGGTCGCGCAGTCCGACGACGCACAAGCTGGAAGCGTACCGTGCGGACGGGAGTTTCATGTGGTGCTACGACTTGGGCTGGGGCATCGAAGTGGGGGTGTGGTTCTCGCCGTTCATCATCTATGACTTGGACGGCGATGGCCGCGCCGAGGTGATCTGCAAGGCGTCCGCGGGCGACCCGCGCGATGCGGAGGGTAAGGTCTTCTCCGGGCCGGAGTACGTCCTGGTCCTGGACGGCGCCACTGGCAAGGAGCGGTGTCGCGCCGACTGGCCGAGCCGCGAAGGGTTCAAGGGCGAGTCCGCGCACAATCTGGCCGCGCGCAATCAGCTCGGCATCGCGTACCTGGACGGCAAGACGCCGTGCCTCATCGTCGAGCGCGGCACGTACAGCATCCAGAAAGTAACGGCCTTCCAGATGCGCGAGAACCGTCTCGAACAGCTCTGGGCCTGGGACAATCGGCCGGACGGCAGGCGTTACCAGGGGCAGGGGGCGCATACCTTGCGTGCGGCGGACGTGGATGGCGACGGCCGCGATGAGGTGATCCTGGGTTCGTCGGTCCTCGACGACAATGGGCTGCCGCTGTGGTCGACCGGGCTTGGGCACCCGGACTGCATCTTTGTCGGCGAACTCGACCCGCGGCATCCGGGGCTGGAGATATTCAACAACATCGAGCCGGGGCAGAAGGCGAACGGGTTCTGCATGATCGATGCGCGGACCGGGACGATTCTCTGGGGCCTGAAGGAGCAGAGCTACCACATGGGCATGGGCGTGACGGCCGACATCGACGCTGCGCACCCGGGCTGCGAGTGCTGGGCGGGTGAAGACGCGAAGAGTGCGGCGTTCAAGGGCGCGCCGCCGCGCTGGCTCTACTCGGCGCAAGGCGAGGAATTGGCCAAGGACGTGCAGGTGCCGCCGTTCGGGCTGACGACCGTGTACTGGGACGCGGACCCGCAGCGCGAACTGATCCAGAGCCGGCAGGTGCGCGACTACCAGGGCGGCGTGCACGTGGCCGGTGTCGAGGGCTCGGTCATGGCGATTGCGGACATCGCCGGCGACTGGCGCGAGGAGATCGTCACCGTCGCCAAGGGCGAACTGCGCATCTACCAGACGACCGTGCCGGCGGACTGGCGTCAGGTCACGCTCTGGGCCGACCCGATCTACCGGCTCGACATCGCTGCGTACTCCAGCGGCTACTCGGGGGTGCCGAGCACAACCTTCTGCCTGGCGGAGACCCATGCGTCTGTGGCCGTCACAGGTCCTGACGGCGGATTGGCGCCGGACGTGGACAACGCCTGCAGCGTGGTAGTCACGGCGCCGGGGCAGGGCGAACTGAGCGGCACGCTCTCCGTGACCGTCGGCAGCAACGCGACCGTTACGCCGGCATCGATTCCCGTGAAGGTCGCCGCCGGTGCGTCGGAGCGGTATGCCGTGACGGTGCGGTTGCTGACCGCGCCCTCGGTCCTGGACGAACGCAGAGCCACGGTGTTCTCCTCTGCTGTGCTGACGCCCGAGCGCGGCAGTGCGGTGTCCGCACGTGCGTCGTTGGTTGTGGCGGACCGGCCTCTGACGGGCGTACCCCTGGCGCAGGCGGAGGCGTTCGTCGAGCAATCGGGCGGCGAAGTGCGCCTTCGCGACGACAAGCCGGGGGCGTCGGAGAAGGCCACTTCGCACTGGGACAACAGGGGCCACAAACTGACGTGGCGCATCGAGACGCCGCAGGACGGCAAGTATCACCTCGTTATCCGCTACGCCTGGAACAGTGAGTCACGGCGCGCACTTCTCGTGGATGGAAAGCCGCTGCCTGGCGCGGAGCAGGTCCTGTTCCCGCCCAGCGACGGGGGCGGCGGTGCGGCCGGCGACTGGGGCCACTACGCGGTGCGCACCAAAGCCGGGCAGCTTGCGGTTCTGACGCTGGCCGCCGGGCCGCACGCCATCACCATGGAGAATGTCGACGGCCGACCGCTGAACCTCGACTACCTGGCGCTGCTGCCGGTGCGGTGATCGCCTGGCAGTGCGTGGGGTGAGGGCGGGGACCGTGGTAACGCGGGTGCGACCGGGGAGGGACGTGTCGCCGCGACATCGGCCCCTACGCGCTGAATCCGCCCGCACGATTGGCCGTGTTTCGTGCCGCTTCTCTATTCGAGGTGATTGCAAAACGCCCGTTCTGCGGGAATCCAGGAGTCAGGAGACAGAATTCAGAATGGGATTCAAGCACAAATCCAGCGTGTCTTTCAATCATTCTGGCTACGGACTTCTGAATTCTGACTACTTCTGCAATTACCTCTATTCGACCTGTGCAAGCAGAGTGAGGCCGGGCAGGTCGCGGTGCCAGCCCAGACCGGCCTCGCCCGACCGAGAGTACTGCGGGCGGAGGGCCGCCCGCAGTACTCTCGGAAGGTGACGGGGTCTGATCCGCTGCTTGCACCTGTCGTCTTCATCTGTGATGCGTCAGCGCCCCCCGGCCGGGGGACCGGCCGATCATAGGTTGGGGTCGCTCGCACCGGCTCGCGCCGCCGCGGGTCTTGCGCCCGGACGAGCCGGGCGGCGTCGCAGAGTGACACGCGAGTAACATGGGAGTCACGGGGCGAAAGTGAGACGCCGGCCAGGGGACTGGCCGGGCCACTGGCGCCACGTGGTGCGGGCAGTCTCTTGCCCGCAGGCGCAGAACACGCCGAACCGGCCTGATTCCCACCCGCGACTCCCATGAAACTGAAGGAACCCGGAGCCCGCGAGGACGCGGGCGCTCCAGTTCGGATACCGCACGACTCTTGGAGCGCCCGCGTCCTCGCGGGCTCTGGAAACGTCCTGGCCAGTTTCACCTTGGTATGACCGGGCCGTCTGCCGCCCGGGGGGCGCTGACGCATTACGGTTGAGAGACGGCCGTGCACACTCACCCGCCGCTGCGATGTGCGCGGACGAAAACCGCACGGGGTGGAGGCGGGGTCGCGGCAGGAATTAGGTTCAACACATCCGGGGGGTCGAGCCGGGGCGCGCCTTCTTCTCGGGAACTGCGGTATCGCCTGTCGAACCGTGCCGGCGGCCTGGCGCCTGGCCTATCATGGCTCGATGGCGCCCGAGACGTAGAGGTTGCGCTTGTAGCGCCAGCTCTTGGCCAAGCGGACTCCGATCGTGCTGTCGACGCTCCCTGTGACTGGAAGGTTTTTCGGACGGAAGTAGAATGCGGTGCTCGGGGAACCCTAGAGATGGACGCGCCAATTCTGGCTCTTCTGCTCCATGTTGGATGCTTGCATGGATACAACAATGGTATAAAGTGTCGTTATAGACAAGTACATATTGTGGAGTCGAACGTATGGCAATGGAACGCGTGGTTGCGGACAGCCTGGAGATGGAGGTGCCGGAACTTGTGCCTCGGGACTCCACGTTGCCGGTCGTGCCGAATGCGGCCACTGCCGTCATCGGCATGCGTCGGAGTGGCAAGACGTATCGTCTGTTCCAGGAGATGAAGCGCCTGCTCGCAGCGGGAGTGCCGCGCACCTGCCTGCTGTACGTGAACTTCGAGGATGACCGCCTGGGCGAGGTGGACGTACGTGACCTCGATGCCCTCACCAACGAGTACTACCGCCAGTTCCCCGCGCACCGACAAGCCGAGGTTCATCTGTTTTTTGACGAGATACAGAATGTCGTTGGGTGGGAACGTTATGTCCGCCGGTTGCTCGACACCGAGCGGGTACGGATCTGCCTCACGGGGTCCTCCGCGTGCCTGCTCAGTCGCGAATTGGCCACCGCCATGCGTGGGCGCGCCATCGCCAGGGAGTTGTTTCCCTACAGCTTCCGGGAGAATCTGCGAAGCAAGGGGGTCGCCTTGCCGGCGACGGGCGGGTTGCCGGGGAAGAACGCGACGTCGCGTTTTGAGCACGAACTTGCGGTCTATCTGCGCAACGGCGGGTTCCCCGCCGTGCAGTCGCTGTCGGTCATCGACCGTTGCCAGGTGTTGCAGAGCTACGTGGACAGTGTGCTGTTCCGCGATATTGTTGAGCGGCATCATGTTGAGAACCACACCGTGCTGCGGCACCTGGTCCGCCGTCTTCTGGAGAGCACGGGGTCGCGCTTCAGTATCGGTAAGTTTCACAATGAACTGAAGTCGTTGGGACTGGGCTGTGCCAAGAATACCGTGTGCGACTATCTCGCCTACCTGGAAGACGCGTTCCTGGTTTTTCACGTTGCCATTCACTCGTCGTCGGAGAAGCGCAAGCAGGTCAATCCGCGGAAGTGTTACTGTGTTGACAGCGGCCTGGTCTGCGCCTGCCTGCCGCCCGATCGGTTGGACAGTGGTCACCTTCTGGAGAACCTCGTCTTCATCGAGTTGCTGCGACGTCGGTATCAGCTTTGGTACCATGTGACCCGCGCCGGGCGAGAGGTGGATTTCTTTGGTATCCGTCCCGATGGGGCGACGGTGCTGATCCAAGTTTGTGCGGACATGTCTGACGCGGCGACGCGGCAACGAGAACTGGCCGCTCTCGATCAGGCCATGGATGAGACGGGGCTGCGCGAGGGGACCGTGATCACCCTGTATGCGGCGGAGGAAGTGGCGCTCGCCGCAGGGCGTGTGGTGCGCGTGATGCCGGCCTGGCGGTGGTTGCTGACGGGCGACGCGGAGACGCCGTAAGCATGGAGAATGCGGCTGGTCGCTGGACTCTGAATCGCGGTGTGCGTGAGCTTGCCACGATGATCTCTGGTCCCTTGGTGGCATGCCTGCCACGGGCGGTGTGAGGCTTGTAGTCCCGCGTTTACGCGGTCCGGATTGTGGCGCGTGGCGATGGCAAGCGGGGATCGCCTGAAGGCGGGACTACGAACTTGGGCGGCGCGCGAGGCCGATCGTCCCCGGCGGCAGGTGGCATTGGGTGTGAGTTCCGCGTTTGTGCCCTGGTGCAGCTCAGTCCAACCGCACGGTCGGGCGCTGTCCGGGCGTCACGTCAACGAGGGCGTAATGACCCTGGCGGAAGGGGCCGGGATTAACCACGGTTGCGCCTTGCCACTCATACACGCCGCGCGCTTCGTGAATGTGTCCGCACAGGACGAGAACCGGTTTGATGGCTGCGGCGAGTTGCGCCATCGCCGGACTGCCGGCGTAGCGGCCGTTGGGCAGGCGGTCGGCGCCGGAACCTTGCGGCGCCGCATGGCTGACGAGAACGACGGGCAGCGACGAAACGGTCCCTTCGCACGCGGTTCGGGAAACTTGCGCGGCGAGTTCTTCAGGCACACCCTCAGCGCCCCACGCGGAGTCTGCACCGCTCCGACCGACGAAGCAGAGGCCGCTCGCGATGCGCCAGCGCAGGTTCAGATCCGCTTCCCGGGTCTGCAGTTCGACCTCAGCCTCGGGGGGGTCGCAGTTCCCGAGAACCGCCAGGACCGTGTCCGTGTGGGTGCGGAGCAGATCGATGAGTTCCCCGACCTCGGCCGGTTCGCCGAAATCAGTCAGATCGCCGCCCAGCACGATCGCCTCGGCGTCCGGTAGGTCCCGAAAACCGGCACGACGTCCATGGATGTCCGATATGAAAAGGATTCGCATTGTGAAAAGCGAGAGCGCCGGTGTTCAGGGTTCGGTGTTCAGGGCATGTACGGACTGGGATCCTGGCCGGTTCTGGCCGATGATGATTGGAGACCGTGCCGAGGACCTCGTCACTTCTCCCAACAGGTGCGTTCCAGCACCCCAGCGTCCGAATCCGGACCGCGTAAACGCGGAACTACGAACGGGGACTGCCCGCGGCCCCCGCTCAAGTCGGTACTCTCTCCTTGATGGCCGCCCAAGTTGGGGGGGGGCATTCGGTCTGACGTTACTTGAGTTGTTCCAGCATGCCGGCTACTTCGATGCGCACCGTGTCCGCAATGCTGCGGTCTTTTGCGTCACGCCAATCGAGGGCGTCCACGCCCGGTGCCTGCAGGACGCGGCCCGGTGCCGTGGCGAGCAGTTCCTTCGCTTTCGGGAGCAGGGCGTGTCCCGGGGCGGCCTTCTCGAGCGCCGCGATGCGGTCCCGGAGCATGACGAGGTACTCGTAGTCTTCGACGCTCTCGCGGATGGCTTCCATGTGCCGACCGGGCGTTACGGAGTCTTTGCTCAGAAACAGCGGCGAGAACGAATCGCGCTTGCAGAAGTATTCGTTCCACGAGTCGGCGCCGCTCGTGTCGCCGAAGGCCCAGAAGAAGGTCGATTCGGCGCCGAAATCGAAGCACGTCCAGGCCTGGAGCCGGTGGTAGGAGTAGGGGTCGAGCAGCCGCACCGGGCCGCTGCAGGAGTAGAAGTCCAGACGCCGGCCTTGCGCCTTTTGCGCTCGATAGAACTGCGCGAAGTCGGCGCCGTATTTTAGGAGTTGGGGGCGGTTCGGGCACAGTACGTCGGCGGCCTGCATCATTTCGGGCAATGCCGTCCATGGTTCGGTGTACGTCGGGTCTTCCCAGAGCACAACGTCCGGTTCCGCTGCTTTGACCGCACGCGCCCAGGCCACGATGATTTTGTCCTGTTCGTTGCGGTTCGGTTCGTCGAGGAGCAGCAGCACGAGTTGGTTGGGGGCAATGCCGCGTTCGCGCAGGAACCCGGTCCAGAAGCGGATCCAGTTGCCGACCTTGACCGGGAACAGCGGGTCGTCGATCTTCGTGCCGGCAATGTTGTCGCCGACCGCGTTGTAGACGCAGTAGCGCCGCGCCTTGGGCCAGCGCTGCAGCCAGGTGTGAAAGCGTGTCGTGTCCGGCGGTTGCGTCAACTGCCCGGCTTCGTCGTACTTGCCGTGACCCATCAACGCCGGAGTGCCCCACGGCGAATCCACGAATCGTTCGCACAGGTGCTGGATAAGCGCATCTCGGTTCTGCGTGGTGACGCCGTATTGGGCGTCGGCGTCGGTGTAATCCCAGCCGCCGACATGCAGCGTGGGCGGGATGGGGAAGTCCAGGTCGAAGACGCGGATTTCCATCGGCACGCGCACGGGATCGGGGGTGCCGCCGGAAATGACCAGCGCGCCTTGGTGCAGACCGGCCAGCAGCCGGCGCGGTGTGACGCTCAGCCAGACCTGGCGTGTCATGCCGGCCGGCAGCACGGCGCGGTATCCGCCGGGGCCGGCCTGCAACTCGACCAGGGCCGCCGCCACGGGAACGCCCTGCAGCGTATCGGTCCACGCCACTTCGTGCACGACTATGTCATCCGGTGCCACGCCACCGGGAACCCCGTCGAAGGCGATCGTTACTACGGATTCTTCGCCCGTGCAATTGGTCAGATTTACGGTCCCGGCTCGTGTCTCGCCGCGCATGGCAGCGACACGTACCGCCGCCGGAGGAGGCGTGTCGGGAAGCTCCATCGGCGCGAGGAAGTCCCAGGGGTTCGCGCCCCAGACGACAAGGCGCGGCTTGCCCTGCGCGGCCCGCACCGCACCGCAGATCGCGAACGCCTGCGCATCAAGCGGGTTGAGCGGCAGGACCGCGCGGAACCCGGCGGGGTCGACTTTGGGTAACCGCCCGGCCTCGTCCTCGATGCGGGATGACGCCGCGTTCAGGCGTGCCCGTGTCGCCGCATCCAGTTCGGCCGCATCCGCGACGCTCATGGCATCTCGCACGCTCATGGCGATGCGCCGTTTGACGCAACCGGTGAGCGTATCGTCATCGAAGTACTCGACGGCGAGCCGGACAGGCGTGCCGGGCAGCGGCTCCTGGCGCCACGCGTCGTCGCCGCGCCAGATTTCGATTTCGTCGGCAAACAGGTACGCGCCACTGGCTTGCATCAGCAGTTTGACGTAACGGCCGTGCGCCCGAAGTGAGTCAGTCTCGTACCGATGCACAGCGTACTTACCATCGGGTGGCAGCGGCTTGTTCCGGTCCAGGACCGTCAGGTCGCCGAGTTCGTGATAGAGGCGCCCATCGACGCTTACCAGCACGCGAACGGACGCCGGCCAGCCCACCCCGGCGACGCCTGCAGCCGTGTTGAACGTGACCCCACGGATCGGCAGGTCCTCTTCGATGTCGAGGGTCACCGCGATGCTCTCCGAGGCGTTGACCCAGCCGACCGTCGTCTTCTGCGTCCAGAAATAGCCGGTCGTGTATTCCCCGTCGGTCAACTGCGTCTTGTCGCCAGGATCCGTGCAGTGCGCGTAGCCGGGTGGAGGCGCCAGCGAGTAGCGTTTGCCCTTGGCGATGTCGTCCCCGGCGGCGACAGGCACGGCGGCGGCCTGCGGTTCAGTCGTGGTTGTGGCTTGGTCCGCGGCGGGTTGAATCTGCACGTCGTCAAACGCGGTGGCGCCCGGACCGGCGGCGGCGCCCTTCAGGTGCGCCGCATCGGCGTACAGTTCCACGACGACGCGGGTGACCGCCTGGTTCTTGAACTTGGCCTCGCGCTGCCGCCAGAACCCGGCGTCGGGCGGAAACTCGATACGGGTCAATTCGGCGCCGGCATCCCCGGTCGCGCGCACTCGGATCACCGGTTTCAGCCGACCATCGCTCTTGGCGGCGGCCGTGAGGACGTACTCGGTGTCGGCCGCAAGGTCCACCTCTTGCGTCACCGGGTTGGCGACGACTGCCCGGGGTGCGCGACAGCGGATGCACTGCTTTCCGCTCTGTCCGTCGTCGTCGGCCCACTGCCATGGCGTATCGGCCGGGACGTGCCACGCCGCCGGGAGTGCCGCATCCGCGGCTGCCGCGGCGGCGAAGTCGGAGTTTTGCAGCAACGGCGCCGCTGACAGTGACGTTGCGACGAGCAAGCCCATCGACAGACAGGTGAGATCGCGTCTGCTCCAACGTTTCATGGGGCCTTCTCCTTCATTCCAATTCGGAGAGACAAGGACCGCAGACAAAGACTGGAGACGAGGACTTGAGACAAAGACCCAGATTCCAATCTCCCATTTTCGTCTCTACGTCCAGTCTGTTCTTCCGTTTTCATGCCAAGTTTGGCACTACCCCCTCGTGCGGAGTCCTCTTCTGACCGTGGCAATGCGTGGAAAATACCGGTTGGAGGCGGACAAGTCAACCCGCGCGAATGCGGCACGGCGTCGGCAGGAGTGGGAACGTTGCACGGCCCTGTAACGTCATGTCTATCAAACTGGCGGCGGTGACATCGGTGGACATCGCGGACCGCCTCGTGTGCGTCACCGTGGCTCGGAATGCAGCACCCCTTCAGGGTGCAATCGGGTTCGGGTATGCCGGATCCCAGGGTTTGGCAACCCGGGCTGGACATGCGTGTCGCCCTTGGCGACAAAAGGCGAGGGGGCGGGATTCCCTCCGCTCCGCACCGGCATCCGAAATGCAAAATGTGAGTTGTTGGCTATGCCCCTGCGGCCGGGCATCACAGTCCAAGAAGTGCGGCCATGGTGCCGCCGAGGATTTTGTTCTGGACATCCGCGGCGAGCGAGAGGTGGTTCATGACGCGGCGGTAGTCGGTCAGGACGTCGTGGATCTCATGGGCGTGCACGTCGGAGCCGAAGACGATCTTTTCCCACGCGTTCCGGCGCAGCGGGTCGCGATAGCGCGTGGTCGGTGTCCACCACAGCAGATCGCCGAGGAACTGCGGCGACTTGCACTTGAGCGTTGAGCCGGAGAGGTCGAAGTACAGGTTCGTGTTCCAGCGGCACACCATGGCCGCCTCCTCGTACCACGGATTCCCGAGGTGTGCGCCGACGAGTTTCATCGCCGGGAAGGCGCGGGCAAGCGTGTCGAGGTAGATCGGGCGGTGCCGGTCGTTGTGGATGTCCCACTCCTTGTCGGTTGGGGTTCGCGCGACGATGCCGAGATGGAACACGGCCGGAATGCCGTGCTTCTCGACCCTTTCGTACACCGGGTAGAACGCCTCGTCGTCATAGTTCCTCGTCGGGTAGATGAACTTCACACCACGGAAGCCACGGGCAACGAACGCGTCAATGAGTTGCGGCCGGTCCTTGCCGAGCATGAAGTAAGCGAACGCGATGATGCGGTCGGGGTGTGCCTGCATGGCAGCCAGGACCGCATCGTTGTCCGCAATGCCGTACGGCAGGTTCTGCGGCCCGGCACCGAAGACGCAGACCCTGTCGATGCCAAGGTCGTGGCAAGCGGCGACAAGCTTGTCCGCATAGCCCGGTTCGGTGAGCAGATGGTGATGCGCATCGATGAGCATGGACGATTAACCCTTCGTGGAAAGGTAGCGGTGTTTCCCTGGAACCGCAAGGTGTCGGGGAGGGGGCGCAGGGCTGTTTCAAGATTCGTGACCGTCACGTGCGGCGAGTCCCCCCGGCGTGTCCCCA
>MHBL01000196.1 GCA_001803235.1 Lentisphaerae bacterium RIFOXYA12_64_32 | reverse complement strand
CCGGTTGCCCAACCCGCCGTCCTCGGCACGAGGCGCTTTGCGCCCGGTCACCCAGCCCGCTGTCCTCGTCACGAGGCGCTTTGCGCCCGGTCACCCAACGCGCCTTCGTTGTCACGAGGCGCTTTGCGCCCGGTCACCCAACCCGCTGTCCTCGTCAGGAGGCGCTTTGCGCCCGGTCACCCAACCCGCTGTCTTGTCCCGAGGCGCTTTGCGCCCAGTCACCCAACCCGCCGTCCTCGTCACGAGGCGCTTTGCGCCCGGTCACCCAACCCGCCGTCATCGTCACGAGGCGCTTTGCGCCCGGTCACCCAACCCGCCGTCCTCGTATAGGGGTAGGGAGCGCCCTCACGGGCGCCCCCTCCCTCCAAACCGGACTGGCGGATTTCCCGCATCCGGCTTTCCAGTTGGTGGTCTTACCTCTTGCTGAGGGCTGACTTTGCTTCACGTAGACTGTTGAGCATCGAGAACAGGCCACGTTCGTGAAAGAAGGCATTTGGCCATTTGAATCGAGCGAGTTTCGAGGGTGCTTTCTTGAGACGCTTCCGCAGCATCCTCCGAAGCCTTTCCCGTATCCATCCATCCAGGCTGTCAAACGTCCACTCATGGGCATGCTTGAAGTACTCGAACCACCCACGAATTGTTCGGTTCAACGTCGTGATGATGGACTCTAGACTGCGTCCGTCCCTGCGCGGGGTCAGTTCGCGGATCCGATCCTTGAATTTGACCAGGCTCTTCTTGCGGGGTGTCTTGCGGCCCCGCTCAAAGTGATACCCTAGAAAGTCGAACCCTGCACCCGGTTCCTGCAAGTCCACCAGTTTCGTCTTCTCCGGGTGCAGTGTGAGGCCCGCCTCTACCGACCAGGTCCGTATCAGTCCTAGTGCTTCGTCCGCTTGCTCCCTGCTCCGACACAGCACGACCAGGTCATCCGCGTACCGGACCATTCTCATCCCCCGCGCCACCATCAACTGGTCGAGTGGGTTCAGATAGATGTTTGCCAGCAGCGGACTGATGACCGCACCCTGGGGCGTTCCCTCCGTTGGTGTCCACTGCCGCATACCCTCTATCACGTCCTGCTCCAGCAACTGCCGCAGCAGTTCGAGTACGCGCCCATCGGAGATTTGCTCCTCCACCCTCCGCATCAATGGTCCCCGGGGGATGGTGTCGAAGTAGCTCTTGTAGTCCACGTCCACGACGTACGTGTGGCCGCTCTTGAGAAGCCCGTCCACCTCGCGCAGCGCATCCTTGCAACCCCGGCCAGGCCGGAATCCATAGCTGTGCTCGCAGAACGTCACCTCGAAGATTGGTTCCATCACTACCCGCAACGCCGATTGAACTACCCGGTCCCGGACCGTCGGAATACCCAGGGGCCGCTCACCACCTCCCGCTTTGGCGATGTATTTCCGCCGCACGGGCGAGGGGCTGTAAGTCCCTGACCGAAGTCCCGCCGAGAGCTTTTCCAGGTTTACCGCAAGCTCCTTCTCGAATGCCTCGATTGTCTGGTGGTCCACTCCGGCCGCCCCCTTGTTCCGCTTCACCTTCTCGAATGCGGACGCCAGGGTTGCCGGCGCATACACCTTGTCAATCAGGCTGAACCATTTCCCACCTTTCAACCCCGTTACCAGGGCCGCCAGCATCCGCGATGTCCAGACACACCCTTCCGTCCACGCCCACCGGGCACGGGCCTCTCCGGCTTGTCTAGCCTCTTCTTGCTGCACTGACGCCGGGTTCTCTTGGACATCTCTTGACATCGCAGATCCACCTTCCTGCCCCCCTTCGCTCCACGCCCGTTACGGCGCTTCATCGCTACAACGAGGGCTCTGACGCCTTCCGGCTCCGTCTAAGCTTCCGGCAGGCGTTCCCTGCTTCACGTACCGTACCTTCCAACCGTCCTGTCTCCAGACACCTCCGTGCTCCCGCGACGCTTTCACACGCTACCCCTCAGCGCCTTTGGGTTTCCTGTACCAGGTCTAGGCTTCGCCGCCTCGAGGAGGGCTCGCCAGTCACGTCGGCCGAATCGAGTTTCTGTTCGTACGGGCCGGTTGTTCACCGCCTCCTGCTCCCCACGGCCCCTTCACGGGAGTGCCGCAGTTGGACTTGGTTACCAGGCCGGAGAGCGTATGCCTGGAGGGGACTTTCACCCCCTGATACGGTGCGCTCGCAGGCGCACCACGAGGCGCTTTGCGCCCGTTCACCCAGCACGCCGTCATCGTAGCGAAGCGCTTTGCGCTCGGTCACCCAGCACGCCATCATCGTCACGAAGCGCTTTGCGCGCAGTCACGCAGCACGCAGTTCTCGTCACGAAGCGCTTTGCGCCCGGTCACACAGCACGCCGTCATCGTCACGAAGCGCCCTGCGCCCGGTCACCCACCACGCCGTCATCGTCACGAATCGCTTTGCGCCCGGTCACCCGGCCCGCCGTCCTCGTCACGAAGCGCTTTGCGCCGGTCACCCAGCACGCCGTCATCGTCACGAAGCGCTTTGCGCCCGGTCACCCAGCACGTCGTCCCCTCGAGGAACCACGCACCCCCAACAAGCGGGTCCAGCAGGGGGCCTGGCCATCATCGAGCGAAAAGGCATAAGGATGGCCAGGCCCCAGCTGACCCGCGCGTTGGGTGGTTCCTCGAGACTCCCTCTCCCCGGTCGCTTCGTCGTTACGCCGAGCGCATTCAGCACCACCTCCCGATCACGTTGTCGTCGCGCCGAGCGCATCCGGCGCCAGTCCCTGCTCACGTTGTCGTCGCACCGAGCGCACTC
>MHBL01000195.1 GCA_001803235.1 Lentisphaerae bacterium RIFOXYA12_64_32 | reverse complement strand
CGAGAGGTACCGCAGTCACTTTTCCTGTTCGAAGTTCCTGAATCCTTCGCTCTATCTCCAGGTCCCAGGCGGCCTGCACCTCGGCTTCCGTTCGTTCCATAACCCGAAACCGACTGCGGTGGCCGGAAGCCGCTAGGAGAGCCTGCAACAATACCGCACGGTCCCAGTCGTTTCCGGCACCGGCGGCAAGTGTTCCCGCTGAGCCGCGCACGATCCCGGAGTAGGGCTCGAGAGCGATCCGGGTTTTCACAAAATCCGCCAACACTGCGGGAGCAGAACCTACCCGGCGAACAACGGCCGCCGGCGAGGTCAGGTCGTTTTCCGGTGTCACTGCGGCGGGGGGGGCGCCTGCGTTTGGCGGGCGAACCCGATTCACCCGTGGCACAAGGCCACGGGGATCTCACGCATGGACCAGCGCGCCGTCGTTCCACCCGCGACTGACGCTTCGCAGTCCGTGTCCGGTTGGGCGTTGTCTTTCATCGGGCGCGTCTTATACTAACCGATCCCCACGGTGTCGGGCGAGGCAGGTCGAGAAACGGGTGTCCCCCTTGCGCCGTGCAGCACAGCGAGGGAGCTGCCTGCGGGCGGAGGCTGTGCGCGACGAGTCGAATCACGCTGACCAGGACGAGGCGTATGACGAAAAGCAATGCAAAGAAGCTGCCCCGCCGCCAGCCTGCGGAGGATGCCGGTCTCCGAACACGGAATCCGTCGCGTCGGAAACTCGGAATCCCGAAAGCTGCCGCGGGGTCGACGAGCGCTCTGAAGGCGCAGTTGCTGGCCCGGGTGGCGGGCCGCGAGGCGACGGTGGGGGTGGTGGGGCTGGGCTACGTCGGGCTGCCGCTGCTGCTGGAGTTCGCCAAGGCGTCTTTCCCGGTCTTGGGTTTCGATGTCGACGCAGCCAAGGTCTCTCAGCTCAAGGCGGGCAAGTCGTACATCCGGCACATTGACGAAGCGCGGGTTCGACAGTTCCTGGCGCAGAACCCGAATGGCGACGCGACGGCTGACTTCGCCCGTGTCGCCGAATGCGACGCGATCCTGATCTGCGTGCCGACGCCGTTGACCATCCACCGCGAGCCGGACATGCAGTACATCGAGAGCACGGCAATGCAGGTCGGCGGCGGCCTGCGCCGTGGCCAGCTCGTGGTGCTCGAATCCACGACGTACCCGGGCACGACGGACGAAGTCCTGATCCCGGGCCTGGAGGCGAAATCCGGCCTGAAAGCGGGCGTTGACTTCTTTGTCGCCTACTCGCCGGAGCGCGAGGATCCGAACAACAAGGATTTCAGCACCTCCACGATCCCCAAGGTGGTCGGGGGCTTCACGCCGGACTCGCTCGAGGTCGCCAAGGCGTTCTACGACTGCGTGATCTGCCGGACCATTCCGGTCAGCGATTGCCGCACCGCGGAGGCGACGAAGCTGCTCGAGAACATTTTCCGTTGCATCAACATTGCCCTGGTCAATGAATTGAAGATGGTGTTTTCCGAGATGGGCGTGGACGTGTGGGAGGTCATCCACGCCGCCAGCACCAAGCCGTTCGGGTTCATGCCGTTCTACCCCGGACCGGGCCTGGGCGGGCACTGCATCCCGATCGATCCGTTCTACCTGACCTGGAAAGCGCGCGAGTACGGGATGCCGACCAAGTTCATCGAATTGGCGGGCGAGATCAACACGTCCATGCCCGAGTACGTGGTGCGGCAAACGCTGCTGGCGCTGAACGAACACAAAAAGACAGTGACCGACAGCCGGTTGCTGCTGGTCGGCCTGGCGTACAAGAAGAACGTCGACGACGATCGGGAGAGCCCCACGTACGTGCTGTGGGAGCGGTTCGCACGACTGGGCGCCAAGGTTGACTACTACGACCCGTTCTTCCCCACGGTCCGGCCGACGCGGCACTACCGGCAGTTCGCGGGCATTCGAAGCCGGACGTGGAAGGAGATCCAGAAGGGGCAGTATGACGTGGCGGTCATCGCCACGGCCCACGACTGCGTTGACCACGACGCGCTGGCCCGGCGCGCAGACCTGGTGATCGACACGCGCGGCGCCTGCGCGCCAGCCCCGAATGTGGTCAAGGCGTAGGAGCGCGGGAGGGGAACTGTGTGGGTGTGGGTGAGTGGGTGAGTGGGGTGGCATGGATAGAGGCGCTCGGTGTTCAGGACAGTCACCCTCGACACGCGACACGCGTCCCACGCTCAGGCTTCGGGATTGAGCAACCAGGAAATGGGTGTCGGATGTTGACCGTTCCGCAGGTCGATGCGATTCTGGCCCGCATGCCCAGGGCGCGCGTGGGCGTGATCGGGGACTTCTGTCTTGACGTGTACTGGCTGGTCGACATGCAGGCCAGCGCCCTGTCGGTGGAGACCGGCAAGCCGACGCACCCGGTCCGCGAGCAACGCTACTCGCTGGGCGGCGCCGGTAATGTGGTGGCCAACCTGAAGGCCATTGGAGTCGGTGAGGTGGCCGTGTTCGGGGTCGTGGGCCGCGACCCGTTCGGGGACACCCTGGCCGGACTGCTCCGCCAGCTCGGGGTAGACATCGGGGGGCTGTTGGTCGCGTCGAACCCGATCACATGGCAAACCCTGACCTACTGCAAGCCGTACGTGGGCGACGACGAACTGTCGCGCCTGGACATGGGGAACTTCAACCGGCTGCCGGACGGCCTGGCCGCCGACCTGCTCGCGAAGCTCGAACAGCGCCTGGCCACACTCGACGTCGTCATCGTCAATCAGCAGGTGATTGCGGGGATCCATGTCCCCGCGCTTCGGACCGGTCTGGACGCGCTGATGCGGCGGCATCCCGGCAAGGTGTTCGTGTTCGACGGGCGGGATTTTCTCGACAGCTACCCACTGGCCTGGCTCAAGGCCAACGCGCATGAGGCCCTGAAGCTCTGCGGTATCGAGAAGGACCCGTTGCAGATGGCGCTGCGCGAGGAGACGCTCGACGCGGCGGCACGGCTGTTTGCGCGCACCCGCAAGCCGGTGTTCGTGACGCGCGGCGGGCGCGGCTGCATCGTGCAGGCTGAGTCCGGCGTGACGGAGATCCCGGGACTGCAGGTCATCGGTGCCACTGACCCGGTTGGCGCCGGCGACAGCTTTCTGTCCGGGCTGAGCGCAGGCTTGGCCGTCGGAGCCGCACCGGCCGAGGCGGCACAGATCGGGAATTTCGCGGCGCGCGTGACGGTGGCCAAGCTCAAGCAGACCGGCACCGCGACGTCGGAAGAAATCCTGAACATTGCCCGCAACTCTGCCTACATCTACGAGCCGGAACTGGCCGACGACCCGCGCCGCGCCAGGTACTGGCAGGGCACGCGCATCGAGATCGTACGCGAGGTGCCGTGCGACCTGCGCCTGGGCCACGCCATTTTCGATCACGACGGGACGGTGTCCACGCTGCGCCAGGGCTGGGAGGAGGTCATGGAGCCGGTCATGGTCAAGGCGGTGCTCGGGCCGCACTACCAGAGCGCCGACGAGGGGCTGTACCACAAGGTCGTGGGCCGGGTGCGCAAGCATATCGACCAGACCACGGGCGTGCAGACGCTGGTGCAGATGCAGGGCCTGATCGAGATGGTCCGCGAATTCGGGATCGTGCCGGAACGCGACATCCTCGACATCCACGGGTACAAGGCGATCTACAACGACGCGCTCATGGAGATGGTCCGGGCCCGCGTGGCGCGCTTGAAGAACGGTGAACTGAGCGTCAACGATTTTGTGCTCAAGAATGCTGTCGAGCTTCTCCAGGCCCTGCACCGCGCGGGCATCAAACTGTACCTGGCCAGCGGCACGGACCAGGCGGACGTCGAGGCGGAAGCCGAAGCGCTGGGGTACGCGGAACTGTTCGAGGGTCGCATCTACGGCGCCGTGGGGGACGTGGCCAAAGAGGCCAAACGCATGGTGCTGGAGCGTATTCTGGGCGATATCGGTGACATCGCGCGACAGGTGGTCGCGTTCGGCGACGGCCCGGTCGAGATCCGCGAAACGCATATCCGCGGCGGTTTGGCCGTCGGGGTCGCCAGCGATGAAGTGCGGCGCTTCGACCTGAACCCCGCGAAACGGTCGCGCCTGATTCGCTCCGGCGCCTCGGTGATCGTCGCCGACTACTCGCAACTGAACGACCTGCTGCGCTTCCTCGGCGTGCCGGCCGGGGCGTGAGCCGAAAGCATGGAGCTCGGAGCGCGGAGCATGGAGCAGGGAGGAAAAGGTTTCAGGTGTCGGGTTTCAGGGGGGACGAATCGGACAGATCCGACAGATCAGATGCGGCAGGCCGAATGCCGTTGCCGCTCCACAGCTTCCCGTCGGCTCTGCCCCCGCCACCCGACACGCGTGTGCTTCCCGATGACCTGAAACCTCCTATGAAACTCGCACGCTGTCTCCCGCCGCCACCCAGCTCGTCTAGGTGGGGCGACGATTGGAAAAAGGAGGGGCGGCTCTCGCCCCCCTGTCTCCAATCGTCGCCCCACGGGCACACGGCCCGTGGTGGCGCGGAACCACACGTGTTTCGCTCCGAGATGACCGGGCGGTCCGCCGCCCGGGGGACGCTGACCAATGCTATTAACCGTCGTTCGGAGGATCACTTCGAAGTACCGCGGGCGGCCGCCCGCCCGCTGGCACCGCGCGGAGGCCGCGCGGGGTACTGCCGGAACCGTGCCGCGGAACTGAGGTACGGCCCGGGTGGCCGCAAACGCGACGGTTAATAGCATTGGGGCGCTGACCCCTGACACCTGACACCTGACCCCTGACACCTGACACCTGACACCTGAAACCTGACACCTGAAACCTGAAACCTGAAACCTCTGCCCCCCGGAACCCCCACCATGCCTCACCCGCAATTCGATCGTGACCGGCTGTGCGTCTATCCGTTGGCGCAGCGCCCAGTCAACAAGGTTGACATTGAACAGGACCAAGTGACGCCGGACGCGGAACCGGCCCGGCTTTCGGACGCCGTCCGCGCCACGCTGCGCGAGACTGCGTCGCGCATTCGCCAGGCCCGCGAAGCGGAGCGGCCGGTGATGCTGACCTTTGGCGCACACAGCATCAAGAACGGGCTGGGGCCGGTGCTGATCCGCCTGATCCAGGCCGGCTGGGTGCAGCACCTGGCGACCAACGGCGCCGGCATCATTCACGACTGGGAGTTCGCGTTTCAGGGCAAGACCAGCGAGGATGTGCGGGCCAACGTCGACGCCGGCAAGTTCGGCCTGTGGGAGGAGACGGGTTTTCACCTGAATCTGGCGCTGATCCTCGGCGCGTTCGACGGGCTCGGCTATGGCGAAGCCGTGGGGCGGTTGATCGCGCAGGAGGCGCATGAGGTACCGGACCGCGCGGAGTTGCTGGCGGCGGTGCATCAGGCGGGGGAAAGTGCGGAGTCGGCAGCGCGTGCGGCGGGCGCCGCCGATCTGCTGGCCGTACTCGACAGCCATGGCGTGCGCGCAGGTCACGTGTCCGTCCCGCACCCGTGGAAGGGCTACAGCGTGCAGGCGGCGGCCTACCGACTCGGGGTGCCGTTCACGGGGCACCCGATGTTCGGGCACGACATCATCTACACGCACCCGCTGAACCGCGGCGCGGCCGTGGGGCGCTGCGCCGAGCGCGACTTCCTGGCGTTTGCGCACCAGGTCTCGAACCTGGACGGCGGCGTGTACCTGTCCATCGGTTCGGCGGTTATGTCGCCGATGATCTTCGAGAAATCCATGACCATGGCGCAGAACCTGGCGCTGCAGTCGGGCCGGAAGCTCGAGCGGCATTTCATCTGTGTCGTGGACCTGGCCGAGTCGCGCTGGGATTGGACGGCAGGCGAGCCGCCGCCCGACCGGCCGGAGTACTACCTGCGCTACTGCAAGACGTTCAGCCGCATGGGCGGTACCATGCGCTACGTGACCGCAGACAACCGCGACTTCCTCCTCGGCCTGTGCCGGGAACTGGGCGTCGGTGCAAGCGGGTCATAGTCGCGTTATGGAGCAGTACGAAAATCGCCCCTATGCGGTTTTGGGGCTCAAAGGAGAGAACCGCACCCGCGGAACCGGAACACCAGTCAAACCATGTCAAAGAGCTAGACCCAGTTCAACCGTCAGAACACGGGGGTTCCCGCTGTCGCCGTCACCAGGCCTCAGTTGCGAGCCCCTCGATCTCACTGAAATGCGCGTCGCGGGTGACCAGCGTCAGGGAGTGCTGTCGGGCCGTAGCACCAATCCAGATGTCGTTCTCCGGTATCGGCCGGCCCTTCTGACGCAGCCGTTGCTTGACCAGCCCGTACTCGCGCGCGGTGTTGGGATCGCAGGCCAGGACCGTGCTGTGAGCGGCAAGGTCATCTATCTTCCGCACGTTCTCGTCGCGTTTCCCCGAGTTGAAGGCGCCCCAGTACAACTCGCCGAGCACGGTTGAGCACAGGTAGACTTCCTTGCTCTGGCGGACCCGCCGGGTAACGGCTTTGTCTCCGCCGAGCATGGCGATGGCGATATGGGTGTCGAGCAGGTATCTACCACTCACTGGAGTCCACCCTCTCGCACTCGCGCGCGACGGCCTCGCTCATGGCCCGCGCGTCCTGCTCGTCAAGGACTCCGGCGAAACGCAACAGGCTCTTGCCCGGCGTCCCCGGCGGCGTCCCCGCCCCGGCCAGGAAATGCACGAACTCCAGGACCATCCGCTGCCGGTCGACCGGCAGCACATCGAAGTCCTTGAGCAGTTCTTGAGCAATCACCGACGCACTCATCGTGACCACCTTATGCCTCACCTCGGCACCGCCACAGCGGGGCCGTTCTCTACTCCGACTACGGACACACCACTACGCTCCCGTGTTTCCCCCTCTATATAAGCTTCCCCACAGAACCCGAGAGGTTTTCTGTATCCGACTCATTCCGATCGAGTTAAGCCCATTTCAAGGCACCCGAAAGGTGCCCGAAAGCGGGCCGAAAGCTACCCGAAAGGTACCTAAAGGCTGGGCCATCAGCGGGCGGAGCGTAGTGTGCCTTCGCTCCATCTGTTGCCGTCGGAGTTGGCGTGCGTTCGCTCATTCGAGACCTCGGCACGTCCGGGCCGCCAGCGTGAAAGCCGCGGTCATGCACGTCGAACCACCAAGATACGGGTACAGCCGGGCGAGAGGTTTGTCAATGAGCAACGGGGCCGCGAAGGTGGTTGTCTCACAGTCCTCCCGGTGATCAGTTCCGCGTTTCGACCGGGCAAACGTGCTCACCGCGACAGGTCCCCACCGACACGCGTAGACTACCGTTTCCCGCGGGACAGGAAATAGCCGACGCCGATGAGAGTGATGGCCAAGGCAATGACACCATCCACCCAATTGACCGGATTCCCGCCGCAGTAAGCATACAGGTTGAGCGAATCGACATACCCGGCGGGGTCTTCCGAGGTCCATCTGGCGGTGAGTGGGTCAAAGTCCCGCTTGAAACCCGTTCGAAAATCGCCCCTATGCGGTTTTTTTGGGGTCACACAACCGCCAACCGGTACCCATCGTTGACAAAGAGCTGTCGGACCGAACCAGAGACAAGGTACGTGGCAGATCATCTGCCGCAATCCGGTGCCGGCTCGGCAAGAGGCGATCCGTACAGGGCAATGGCGCATCCTCCACGGCGCTGCCGCTGCGTGCTCACACCTCGATGGCTGACCGGTCCGGCGCTACGCTCCGGCGAACTGCAGATCTCAATGCCTGGCCCGGAGACCTATCAGGATCAACGGTGTGCCGGCACGACCTCGATCATGGCCCGTAAGGCACGGTTGACGGCCTTGGCGCTGGTGAACACCACTGCGACATCAGCATCCAGAGTTACCGCTATGCGAGCGTCGCTCGCCCGAGTCGCAAAGCGGTTCGGGCGCGACTTGCGATAGTCAAAGCGGTATTCCGCCTGCATCTCGTCGCGTGCGCTATCAACCGTCTCAGCTTTCACAGTTCTCTTCATAGTCTCGTCGCTCCAAGCGGGTGGCCGGTCGGGCACTGATCAGCCGGACCGCCGACTGGCGCTCAGTGAAACTCACAACCAGGAGTTGACCGTTCCGTCCGTGACCGATGATCAACTCACGAATCTCATCCTGCGAATGCAGTTCATCTGAAAAGACGCGCGCCACCGGGTCCGCAAATACCGCAATCGCATCCTCGAAGGAAACACGATGCTTTTGCAGGTTGGCACTTGCCTTGGTCGCGTCCCATTCAAGCGTCAGGCTCATAGCCACCGATGGTCTGCTCCGAACCCAGACAAGACTTCTCTCTTTGGAATATAGCCCAGAATACCCGCCGCATGAAGGATTGGACGTTTCAGCATGGTTGCCCTGCCTGGGTCTCTTGCAGGGCACCTTGGTTGCGATCCCTCATTTTCCCACGCGAGGGGATGCGATGATTCCCGTTGCGCCCCCCCCTCTGCGGTTTTAGCCCCTCCTCCCCCGACTTTCGTGGCCGGCGCCTCCCGCCGAGGACCGAGTCATCGACACCGACTACGTACTCACACTACGATCCTGCTTTGATCCCGTTCAAATTCCCACTATATGAGTTTCCCGCCAAAACCCGAAAGGTTTTCTGCATCTCGCTGATCGTTATCGAGTTAAACCAATTTCCACCACCCAAAAGGTGCCCAAAAGCTGGCCTAAAGGTGCCCAACAGGTCCCAACAGGTTGGGGCGCATCGTAGAGGGAGTCGGTGCCAGCCGCTGTCGTCGGGGTTGTGCGGAGTTCGCTCATCGCCGCCTCTGTCGCGTTCGGACCACAAGATACGGGTACAACCGGGCCAGGGGTTTGTCAATGTGCCGCTTCTGCGGTGTCTGTCCTGAGGTTCAGATCAATAACGTCAACCTTTCCTTCTGGGCCAGAAAGGCATTTCAACGTCGTAAGGGCCAACTCTCAAACGCTTGGGCGGAACGTATCGCCTGCTTCGGATATGTGCCACGAATGCATCAGGAAGAGCGATGTGGTGGTCCTCCACGAAATGAGGCAATACTACCCGTCTCATCCCAAGGAGCCTTCAAGTTCACCTGACACGACGTGCCTCTTAAGGGGCCAAGCTCCATGCGGAAGGAGTTGGAGGCATACCGTCCTTCAGCCAAGGGCACGATTGCCCAGGCGGCCGTTTCGCCGGTTGCCAGTGCTATCTTGCCCGCACGTTCCCAACCGCCGAGGCGGTCGAGGGAACCCGAGGCTACCCCCGTCGCTCCCTCCGCAAACCTGTTACTGGGCAAGATGTCGCCGAGAGCTAGCAGCACCAAAGCGCAATCCTGCACACCGTCATCGAACGGGATGATCCCCAGAATTCGAACGTCATGCTCCTGCGCCAGCAGAAGCGCCTCGATGCGTCCTTCCCGCCGTGCAAGGAAGCGTTCGACGAAATCGGGAGTTCCGGGATCTGTGGAAAGTTCGTTGGGAGCGAAGAGCGGAAGCCCTGTCGTGAAACGCAGCTCGTCCGCCATGCTTGACGGCAAGTCTATGTCGTCGCAACCCCATGGATCCACCCCATTCACCCCGGCGTACGCGGCGTAGAGATTCATCCCATCCGCGTATCCGGCCGGGTCTTCGGAGGTCCATCTGGCGGTGAGTGGGTCAAAGTCCCGGAAGTGGGTGTGGCCGGGCCGGTGGAGTTATGAAAGAGCTTTTCGGCGACGTTGCCTGCGGAATCCGCACCGGCAGAGAGAGGACGGCACCGTCGCCGTGAAGACAACATACACGCGAGTGGCGGCTCCGTCTACGGCGCTTTCTGCGGTGTAGTGTTTGTCGCGCCTGTGACCGGTTTGGGCCGGGCGTCGCAGTGGGTGTCCGTCGTCGCTGTAGACGTCGAGTCCAGGGTTCAGCCCTTTGCCAGGCTGGAGCCTGCCGTTTCGCCGGGCGGTGCAGGAGTGTCCGGGACGCGTTCGACCACGACACGGCCGCCCTCGGTCTGGATGACGCAGACGCGGGCGCCCTTGGGGATGTAGTCGCCCGAGCTGACCACGTCGAGCCGCTGGCCTTCGATGGTGGCGGTGCCGGCCGGGCGCAACAGTGTTTCCGCGACGCCGACATGTCCCACGAACAGCTTGTATCTCGGCGAGTCGCTGGAGACGAAGCCGGCCTCCTGCGTCAGGGTTTTCTGCAGGACGAGCTGGCGGTACATCGGTGTCTTGGGCAGGACTTTGCTCAGGGCCCAGATGCCGACGGCGCCCAGGGCGGCCGAGACCAGAAACTTCTCCAGCGCGGTCCGGACGTACTCGGTCAGGTTCAGCGGCGGGACGTCCGGCAATGCGGGCATGTCGGTGGGCACGTGCGGGACCAGCCCCATGATGATGCCGCCCAGCATGCACAGAATGCCCAGCATCCCGATGACGCCGAAGCCCGGCAGCAGGAAGACTTCGACCGCCAGCAGGATGAAGCCGACCAGCACCAGGAAGATGTCCTCGATTCCGGCCAGCCCGGCAACGAAGTGTCCGAAGAAATAGACAAGCAGCAGTGAGATGCCGGCGATGCCGGGCAGTCCGAATCCGGGCGTCTTGAACTCGATGTAGAGGCACAGGACGCCCAAGGCCAGGAGCAGCGGTCCGATCATGGTGATGTAGCGCGCCAGTCGGTCCGCGGCTTCCTCCTCAAAACGCACGATATTGGCGCCCTTCAGGTCCACCTGCTCGAGCAGCGACGGGATGTCGCTGACCATGGCCCGGGCCAGGAGCGGTTTGTCCATCGGCGGGATGATTTCGATGGCTTCCTTCGCCGTGAGGTTCAGGAGCTGGCCCGGCGGGCAGACGACGTGGTCGCCGACCTTGAAGCCGACTTTCGGGTCGACCATGGCCACGGCCAGGTCCGTCGAGTAGCCGTTTTCCTGGGCCAGGCCGCGGACCATGGCACGCACCGCGGAAAGCATTTTCTCCATGACTTCAGGCGGGAGCTGCTCCACGCCGCCGCCGATCGGGTTGATGAGGATCGGCATGGCGCTGCCGATCGTGCTGCCGGGCGACATGAAGATGGCGTCCGTCCCCAGGCTGATGATGGCGCCGGCGCTCAATGCACGAGGGTTGACGAAGGCGTAGGTCGGCACCTTGATCGACCGCATCCAGGCGATGATCTCCTCGGTCTCCCGAAGCGTGCCACCCGGCGTGTCCAGCATCACAATCACCGCGGCAGGCTGCGTGGCCTTGGCCTGCTTGAAGGCACGCCGGAAGACGAACAGCATCGACTTGTCGATGGGGCCCTCGACCGGCAGGACAAACACGTTCTTTGCCGAGTTGAGTCCGGCCGGCGCGGGCGCGTCGGCGGCGCGGCATCGCGCCACGGTCAGTGCGGCAACCAGCGCCGTCACCGTGACGGCCACAACCTTGCACACATTGTACCAACGATTCATGCACAACTCCCCTGCCAGCGGCAGTTATGGAGAATGTACACCGACGGCACGGCAATACCAAGTTCCGCTTCGGGAGGGGCGGGCTGTTTCAGGATTCGTGACCGTAGCGTGCGGCGAGTACCCCCGGCGTGTCCCCACGCCGGGGGGGGCCGCCTGAGGACAGGCCGCCCCCACCAGGTGTGCGCGGAGGCGTGGCCTTCCGAGACGCGGCGCCGGATCTTGAAACCGCCCTGCGGGAGGGGGCGTGTTGCCACAAAGTGGCCGGAGCGGCTCGCTCCGGCGGTCGCGGGACCGAGCCGGTCCGGCCACTTTACCGAGCGGCACCGGGTTGCAGGGCCGGTTCTGGACCTTCAACCGCCCGTGCTTTCCGACTCGTTGGCGGCAGGCGGCTTCGCCCCGGAACAGGCCGCACGCAATCGACCCCAGCGCTTGCGCCAGTCCTTCTGCTTGATCAGGCCCCGGTAGACGCGCTTACGCAGGAATTTCGGGAACCGGATGTACCAGGGCTGGTGGTCCAGGAGTCGGGCCTCTTCCGGCGTCAAAGAGTCGGGATGGTAGTGGCGTTGCAGCTTCAGCACGGCCAGGATATCGACGTGTTCGAGGACCGGCGCCAGGCGTTGGCGCAAAAAGCGCGGGACTCGGTTCCAGTCCAGCGCCGTGGCGAAATCGATCAGGCACGGCTGACCGCGCTGATCCCGCAGCACATTGCCGCGGCGGATATCCCCATGGGTGACGCCACGCTCGTGCACGGCGTGGAGAACGCGCTTCAGGTCGGTGAAGAATTGCGCGGGCGGGATCTGGTCCGGGCGGGCATGGGTGGTATCGACCAGGGCGCCGGGGCCGTCAATGAACTCCATGTACAAGCGTTCGTCGTTCACGGGGGTCTCGACGCGAGGCACGCCGGTCAAGCCCTGGAGTCGCGTCAGCACCCGGTATTCACGGTGCGCCACCGGCCGCGAGAACAGGACCCGGCACAACCACGGCCGCGCCGAAAAGTCCTTGCACAGCAGTCGCGTGCCGTTGCGCTGTTCCAGATAGACATCCGGCTGTGCCACCGAATGCGCGGCGTGGATCAGGTGCCGCGGTTCGGGTGCGCTGGGGCAGGCGCGGTTCGTGGTTTCGCCCGAGTCCGGCTGGTCGTCTGGTTGTGTCGGAGAAGCTGGCACGGTTCGCGGTCTCCGCAGGCCTTCGGGGCCGGGGCGGGGAGGTTTTGGGTTTCGGGTGTCAGGTTTCAGGGGCAGGGCCTGAGTTTGCCGACGGCTCTTTCAGGAAGTAACACTCTATGGGTGAATATGTTGCACATTCCTGACACCTGAAACCCGAGTTGCGTATTCTCGGCGTACTCTAGTCCCGCGTCCGGGCAGGACAAGGTTGCCTAGTCCCGTCCGGTCGGTTCGTTTTCCTCCTGCTCTTCGGCTGAGAGGAAGCGTCGATAGAGCCCGACGGGGAAGACGATGAGGCGCATGGGCCACTGGCCCACCAGCGCGTTCAGGACCACCAGTGTGCCGGAACTGGTCGGTTCCCGCACTGCCGCAGCCAGAGGGATGCAGAGGGCGCGGAGGATGAAACTCAGCAGAAAAACGACATGGTAGTTGCACCAGTTCATGCCGAAGACACAAGCCGAGAAGTCCCGGTATTCGCGGAGGATCAGGCCGCCCAGGATGGCACCCAGCCCGCCGGCGATTCCGGACAGGGCAGTCAGGGCGGCGATGAACATGGAGCGGCTCATGCGCGGCGCCATCTTCAGCATGTAGCCGTTTACGGCGATCATGTAGCCTCCGTTCAGCATGCTGTCGAGGAAGAAGGCGATGCTCAGGACCACGAACGCGTTTCCGGCAGTGACAAAGAGGAACACCGCGGCGATCATCGGCTTGAACAGCATGCACAGCAGCAAAACCGGCCGATGCCCATGTCGGTCCGCGATCCGTCCGAACACCGGAGCGGTCGTAGCGGCGCCGAGGCCAGCGGTGCACCAGATCAGAGTGGTTTTCCAGACCGGAATCTTCAGCACGTCCAGAACGTAGATCTGCATGAACCCCGCCCCCAGCAGGGCGGCGGCAGAGAATGCGCAACTGAACAGCACCAAGGTGCGGTACTCGCGATGCAGGAGGGGGGCCAGCAGGACCTGTAGCGGATGGCTGTCCGGATTCATGAGGTTCGGCGGTTCCCGCACCCAGGTGAACAGCAGGATGTCCGCGACCCCGGCCACGCACCCGACCGAGACCAGAATCGGGAGCATCTGCCGCGCCGACAGGGACTTGGCCAGCCAAGTCATGGCGACCACGGCCAGGAACGCCAGGGTCCAGACAAGCGTCATGTACTGCTGACGCTGGCCCCAGTAGCGGTTCAGGATCCGGCGCGGTACCAGGTCGCTGATCCAGGAGAACCACAGCGGCGTATCCACGTTGCTCAGGGCCCCGTTCACCACCACGGCGCCGAGGAAGACCAGGATCAGGACCGAATCGGGGATGCGCGGGAAGAGCAAGGGCAGGAACGCTGCCGGGATCCAGACCAGCCGGGCGCTGATCTCCAGCACCATGAAGTAGGGCTTGCGGCGGGGCACCCGGTCTGTGAGGTAGGCACCGACAAACTGCATGACCAGCAGGATCATGGGCAGTCCGGCCAGCAGTCCGAACTGAAGCTCGGAGGCGCCCAACTCGCGGCAGAAATCCGTCACTACGGGGCAACTGATGCAGGTGTAGTACACCATGGCCAGGCAACCGGCCACGGTGATGATGCGCATGGACTGTTCCAGCGTCGGACTGTCGTCGGGTGTTGACATGAGACCGGAGGTCAATATAGCGGGTCGAACCCGGCTTCCGAATGAACGGCGTGGTTTGGCCGTTCGTTCAGCCGTCCGATTTTCTCTACCGCCGGCGCCAGGCCGGCGGGGGCGGTCATTGCACCGGCCGAAAACGCTTCGCGGTTGAGTCGCGGCAGTTGACACCTCACCCGACCGGGGCTAACGTCAGTGCATGTTTGCTCCCGTACCAGACGCCAAGGACTCGACTCTGACGTGCCCGCCTGAAACCCGAACACTGAACCCTGAACCCCGGAACCTCCCCATGACGACTCGCGCCGTGATCTTCGATATGGATGGAGTCCTGACCGACTCGGAACCGGTCATCAACGCTGCTGCCATCGCCGGGTTGAAGGAGTTCGGCGTTGCGGCGCAACCGGAGGACTTCCTACCCTTTGTGGGCGCGGGCGAGGACCGCTACATTGGCGGCGTTGCCGAGTTGTACGGCGTGCGCTACACGCCGGCAATGAAGAAGCGGGTCTACGAAATCTACCTTGAGATGCTTCCCGATCGCATTCGGGCGTTTCCCGGGGTCCATGAGCTCTTGGACCGGCTGGATGCAGCCGGGCTGAAGGTGGCGGTCGCCTCAAGCGCCGACCGGATCAAGGTGGAGGCCAATCTGCGGGCGATCGGCATCCGGCTCGAGCGGTTCGCGGTCCTGGTCGTGGGCGAGGATGTGGCACGCAAGAAGCCGGCGCCGGACATCTACCTGGCGGCGGCCAGGAAGATGGGGTTAACGCCCGGCGCCTGCTGTGTGGTGGAGGACGCGCTCAACGGTGTCCAGGCGGCCAAGGCGGCCGGCATGCGCTGCGTGGCGGTCGAGCAGAGCTTTCCAGCCGATCAGCTCCGGACCGTCGGGCCGGACGTCATCCGCCATGGGATTGCGGACATCGCCCTGGCCGATCTTGGGGTGTGAGGCCGGTGCCACCTGACTGAGAACCGCCACGATAGAGGCAAGGGATGAGGGATGAAGCCTGAAACCTGAAGCCTGAAGTGGATGCAGTGCAGTCGCAGGGTATTCCAGACTCTGAACCTCAGCTTTCAACTTTCAGCCTTCTGCTCTCAACCCCCATCCCTCCCGCTCCCCGCCCCCTCGTCACTCGTGTTCGACGGTCTTCAGCACTGCGCCGCCGATCGTTTCGGCGGCTTCCTGCGCCGTCAGCCGGTCGGTATTGATGACCAGGTGGTACAGCAGGTTGTTGTCGACGTGCGCGTCGAAATGGTACTTGACATAACGGCGGCGGCCGCGGTCAATGCTTCGGAGGTGGGCCAGGGCTTTCGCGGCGCTCAAGCCGCGCAGTTCCTGAATGCGCTTGCAGCGCCGGTCCTCGGAACCGACCAGACGGACATGGAACGCGTTGGGGACGAAGCCGATGACGACATTCGCGGCGCGCCCGACCACGATGGCGTAGCCAATCTCGGCCAGTTGCAGGATGGTCTCCGAGGTCTTCTCGACCAACGTCCATTGCGCGGGATGCAGTCCGAGCATCTCTCCGACCAGATCCTCGATCTGCGAGATCCGGTCCTCCGGCATGAACGCCTCGATCTTCTTCTCGAGATTGTGATCCTGGCAGACGCGGTGAACCAGACCCTTGTCGAAGACCGTCCATGGACAGGGTTCATGCGGGTCGTGTCGGCGCAGAAACTTGGCGAGTCTCTCCGCCACCTCCACCCCGTTGGCGCCCGCCTGCCGCGAAAGGGTGACCACGGGCGCACGCGGCAGCGCGAAACCACGGCTCTCCGAAGTCTTGGCCCGCCGCCCCTGGCTGCGGAGATAACTGCTGCACTTGTCGAACGGTATTTGGTTTGCCATGGAACCGTGACTCCCAGAACGTACAAGCCTGTCGGTCTTGCCCCGCACCCCTATCAGTACAGTAAGGGCAAGAACAGCGAAAGGCAAGTCCCGTGATCGCGTGGCCAGGGCTGTTTCTTTTTCGCCTTTTGGGGCATCGAACGCATTGTGGCGCGGGACGTCCCGGACCGCAGTTCCCTTCGGCCGGGGACCGTCCGAGCCACCGGCCGAACTCCTGGAAACCGAAAAAGAAACAGCCCTGTCGCGTGGTCGTAGAGCGTCAGTGCGCGACGGCTGGCCCCGGACCGCGTTCGCCCGCACGGCGATCGTCGGTGATCTGCATCAGGGCGTCGTGGATCATGCCGCAGGCCCGCCCGCGGTCGACGCCCTCCGAATCGCGAGGAATGTGCAGCAGCGGCCCCACCCGTAGTTCGACGGTGGAGAACGGCCTGGGGACCACGGTGCGGTCCCAGCTCTTGAATTCCCAGCGGGACGGGGCGTTGATGCCGACCGGCAGGACCGGGGCGCCACTGAGTTGCGCCAGGGCGCCGGCGCCGGGATGTACCGTGTACAGAGGGCCGCGCGGGCCGTCCACGGTCAGTACAATGATGTGGCCTTCATCGAGTCGGCTGCGGAGTCCGAACAGTCCCGCGGTTCCGCCCTTGCGCGTGGAACCGCGGACGGTGCCGAGTCCGAACAGCCTGGCGAAGGCCGTGGCATACTCGCCGTCGCGCGACGGGCTGATCAGGGCAAATGCCTTCTGCAGGTGCTGCCGCGGGATATAGGACGGAGTGAACAGCAGTCGGTTGTGCCAGAGCACGACGATCAGGGGGCGCGGTTCGCCGCTGACCAGGAATCCGGTCGGGTCCACGGCGCGCACCCGGGTCGTCCAGCGGACCAGTCGTATCGCGGACACGATGGCCTGCGGCACGCCAGGGGGCAACTGGCGCCATTTCTTGAACGGCCGAAACTTCTTCTTTTTGCGCTTTGGGACCATGACGGGCAGGGATCCATCCTCCGGTTGGCGCGGGCTGAACAGTCCGGCCGAGCAGGGAAACTTAGCCTGTCAGTGCCAGCCTTACCAGCCCGGTTCCGTGCGCTGGGGGGCGTCAGTGGGCGTGACCGCGCGTGTTCCGGCGCGCCAGCACGTGTGCGGATGACAACGCCGTGCGTCCGCTCGCTGAAGCGTCGCTGCCACATTCCGCCTAAAAGGCGGTACTCAGGCGGAAATACCCGAGGAACGGTCCCCCCCCCCATGACCCGCCGCGGCGGACGGGTTGCCGCCTGGGAACCGCTGGCGCATTGCGGCGTTCGCCGCAGTCGGGTTGACAAAGCCCGGGCGCCATGGTCCATTGTCCGTGGCATTCGTTGCGCACGGGAGAGGTCGATCGAGGGACTGGACAGGCACGCATGAACGCTCTGATTACTGGTGGCGGCGGATTCCTAGGCCGCCGCATCGTTGACATCCTGCTCGAACGCGGCGACGGCGTCCGGGTGCTTGGGCGCCGGCGCTACACAGACATCGAGCAGCTGGGTGTGGAGTGCGTGACCGGTGACGTACGTTGCTTCGAGGACGTGCTCCGTACCTGTGCGGGCTGCGATACGGTTTTTCACACGGCGGCGCTGGCCGGCATCTGGGGGCAACGCAAGGACTTCTACGAGATCAACGTCAAGGGCACGGCCAACGTCATCCAGGCCTGCCTCGGGGCCAAAGTGTCGCACTTGGTGTACACCAGTTCGCCGAGCGTCGTGTTCGGCGAGACGGACATCGAGGGTGCGGACGAAGCGCTGCCGTACCCGGCCCGATATCTGGCACACTATCCGGCCTCCAAGGCCGTGGCGGAGAAGATGGTCTTGGACGCGAACGGCTGGGAAATGGTCGTGGAAACGCGCCGCGCCAACCCGGACGGAACGTTCACGCCGGACTCGCATGTGCGCCGGCTTCGCACCTGCGCGTTGCGGCCGCATCTGATCTGGGGGCCGCGCGACCCGCACCTGCTGCCGCGCCTGGTGGCGGCCGCCAGGTCCGGTCGGCTCCGGCGCGTGGGTGAGGGTCGCAACCGTGTGGACATCACCTACATCGACAATGCGGCCTTGGCGCACGTGCAGGCGGCGGTTGCGCTCATGGCGACCGGCGCGCCGGCCGGCAAGGCCTACTTCATCGGCGACGGCGACCCGGTCGTGCTCTGGGACTGGATCAACGCGCTGCTCGAGCGTTTGGGTGTGAAACCCGTGACCCGTTCCGTTTCCTACGCCACCGCATACCGGCTCGGGGCGGCAATGGAAGGGGTCTACACCGTGCTGCCCTTCCTGGGCGAACCGCGCATGACGCGGTTCGTGGCGGCGCAGTTCGCCAAGTCACACTGGTTCAGTCACGCCCGAGCTCGAGCAGACTTCGGTTACGAACCGGTGGTGGACAACCCCACCGGCCTGGCGCGCACCGTCGAGTGGCTCCGGCAGAGCGCTGGCCGGTAGGTTTCCTTCCCGGCGCAGGGGCAACGCGTCTGTCCAATGTGCGCGCCACTCGCTCGGAGCACCCACAGAAGCGGGCACTCCGAGCCTACACTGGCGGGACCGTATCGGTCCCGCGCGTGGCGGACCGACACGTCCGGCCGAAGTGGTTGCACGAAGGCGGAGACGGTCCGACCACTCTGTGCGCAAGTCCCGGTCGGCCGTCGGTGTCGGCATCGCGTCCGACGGTCCATGCCCTATCGCTCCGGATGCGCCTTGCCGCCGCGAATTGCCGGTCTATCTTGCCCACATCACGACCGCCGAGTCCGCTCGGCATTGGCGTCATGGGAAAGAGGACTCTCATGGAACGGAAATCCTCGCTGCGCGAACGCCTCATCACGGAACTCGCCGGCCTGCGCACCGTCGACTGCCACTCACACACGCGATTGCGGCGCACTTACGACGAGGCGGGCGGTTTTGACCTGTTCACGCTGACCAGCTACTTCGAGCGCGACCTGGCGGCCACCGCCGGCGGCGCGCCCTACGGCGACGCCAAGACGGACGAAGAACGCTGGCAGCGACTCAAGCCGTTGCTCGCCAAGGCGCGCAACGTCTCATACTGGCGCCACAACCTGGTCGTCTACCGGAAACTGTTCGGGCTCAAGGACGACGAACTCGACGACCGCAACTGGCGGCAGGTGAACGACGCCATCCGCGAGAGATCGCGCGACCCCGGCTGGTACAACCACGTCACCCGCGATGTCTGCAACCTCGAGACGCAGGTGCGCAACATCCCGTGGTTCGAGGACTGGGAGCCGGAGTATTTCACCGCCGTACTGCGCATGGAGTCCGCTCTGCAGTTGCACGACAAGGCCACGCGCCAGAACCTGGAACGGCACCTGAACCTGAGCATTGCGAATCTCGCAGACGCCAAAGCGGCGCTGGCGCGGTTGACCGACCAGTACGTGGCCAAGGGCGCGATCGGTATCAAACTCGCTCACGCCTACGGCCGAACGCTGCACTCGCTGCCCGTCCCCGACGCCGTCGCCGCTGCGGTGTTCGCACGCGCTCTGACCGGGGCGGCACTGACGCCGGCGGAGGTCAAGGACCTGCAGGACCACGTCATCTTCTTCCTCGCCGAGCTGTGCCGCACGAAGAAGCTCATCTTCCAGATCCACACCGGCGTGCAGGGCAACTGGGGCAACGTTCCCGACTCGGACCCACTGCTGCTGATCCCGCTGCTCAAGACGTTCCCGGATGTGCGCTTCGACCTGTTCCACGCTGGCTACCCCTACTCGCGCATGCTCGGCATGCTCGGGAAGCACTACCCGAACGTGTGGCTGAACATGGCCTGGATGTACGTGATCAGCATCGCCGCGAGCCGCCAGGTGCTGGCCGAGTGGCTCGACCTCGTGCCCGGTTACCGCATCCTCGGGTTCGGCTCAGACGTCAATTTCCCGGAAATGATTTACGGCCATCTCGAGATGGCGCGCGCCTGCGTTGCCGACGTACTGGCCGAAAAGGTGCGGCTCGACTTCCTCAGTGAGGAGGAAGCCTTCTGTCTGGCACGCAAAATGTTCCGCGACAACGGGGTCGAGTTCTACGGGATCGGGCGGTAGTGGGGGCTTTCCGCCCCCACGCCCCCGGCCAAGGGGCGTCATTGACTCCCCTTGGAACCCCTCGGAGTTGCCTTGGGAAACGCATACGCATCCGCCGCGGGCGGATGCGTATGCGTTTCCCAAGGCGGAGCCGTCCGCCGTCAGGAACGGCTCTACCGCTCCCGTCGGCGGACTGAAGGCGGGCACCCGTTCCGGCTCTACCGGGCAGAGGCACGTTAAGTGGCTGGCACCGAACCGGTACCGCCCTATATCTCCCGGCCTTCCCTCTGGGTGCCCAGGGAGAAGGACGGGAGATGGTGCACCGACTTGCGGCTCCGCGCAAGCCCAGTCCGCAAGTCGAATGCCGCGGGTGACCGGGGACACGCTGTGTCCCCGGCGGGGGTGCGGGGGCAGCGCCCCTGCCCTCCGCACGGCAACACGTCCCGCAGACACCTGAACGCCGAAACCAGGAGGATCACATCATGATCGTCGGGACCCAGAGTTACACCTGGCACCAAGTCTGCGCCGAGCAGGGCAAGAAGCTCAATGACCACTGGGCGGATGTCTTGCCGCTGGTGGCGCAGTCCGGATGTCAGGCCATCGAACACAACTCGGACGCCATTGGCTCGCCGGAACTGGCGGACCGCATGGCCGCGCTCCTGGCCCAGCACGGGCTGAAAATGCCGTCCGTCTACGCCGGCAGTCGCCTGCACGACGACGGCTGGGAGCAGAGTGTCGCCACCGTGCTGAAGCAGGCGCTGTTCGCCAAACAGCTTGGCGCCAGCGTCCTGGTCACCAACCCGCAACCGCTGCAGCAGGACAAGACCGATGCGGAGTTGCGGTGCCAGGCCGAGGCCATGAACACGCTCGGCCGTGAACTCGCGGCAATGGGTATCCGGCTGGCGTTCCACAATCACACCCCGGAAATGCGAGCCAGCGCGCGCGAGTTCCACCACATGATGCTCGGCACCGATCCCAAGCACGTCGGGCTCTGCCTCGACACGCACTGGATCTACCGCGGCGCCGGCAACAGCCAAGTGGCGCTGTACGACATCGTCAAGCTCTACGGCGCGCGTATCGCGTCGCTTCACATCCGGCAGTCACGCGACGGCATCTGGGCCCAGACGCTGTGCGACGGCGACATCGACTACCGCCCGCTCGTGGCAACGTTGCGCGACCTGCGCTTTACCGGACCGATGATCATGGAGCAGGCGATCGAAAAAGGCACCCCGACCGACCTGGCACCCGTCGAACGCGAGCGCCGCTCGCGCGAGTGGGTCCGGCAAGTGTTCGGAGTGTGAGATCGGCGTGGGGTCAAGAGTGTGCGGGTGTGCGATTGGAGTGCCCTCGGTGATCCGCCCGCCCCCCAGCCTTAATGACCCGGCAATTCCACCGTCCGAGCGGCATCCGGGTGTGTCTTCGGTCGCCAAGGGCGACGCGCATGTCCAGCCCAGGGTCAAGCGACCCTGGGGGCTTGCGCCCGGGAACCCATCCATCCGTCCCTGCAGGGGACGAGCGCGGCGTCCCTGAGTTCACCGCCGTGGCTCGGCATGCAGCACCCCACAAGTTACACGAATTGCGGGGAGACTTCCGGCGACCGAGCAGCCGCGCAACACGTGTTCCAGAGCCCCCGCTTGCACCAAACTGGGGAACGGAGGTATATTCGGAATATGAAACTCAGACTCGTCGTACAATTCGACCCCCGGGCGAAGCGATGGTCGGCCGTGTTTCCCGAACTGCCTGGTTGCGCAACGGCGGGCGACACCGAAGAGGAGGCCGTCCAGAACGCCAAGGAGGCACTGGCGCTTTGGTTTGAGCCCTGTGACCTGCCACTGGGCAAGAACGCCAGGGTCATGGAGGTCGCGTTGCCTTGAGCCGGCACTTCCCTGTCTGCACCGCCGAGACGGTCATCCGCGTCCTGCGCCGAAACGGGTTTGCGCTCGTCGGCCAGTCCGGCAGCCACCAGAAATGGCGTCACACCAGCGGGCGACAGGTTATCGTCGCCATGCACGGCCGCAAGCCGATCCCCATCGGCACACTGAAGAGCATCATCGAGGGCAGCGGCTTGGATGTTGAGGAGTTCCGCTGACGCTGCCCTCCCTGGCGCCCAAGCCCCAAGAACTACCGTCATCGCGTTGGGTCCCAACCTGGGAGGTCCCTCCATGGCCTGTCATGCGGAACACTGGAACACTCTCGACTTCGCGTTGAACCACGCAAGCTGGACGCGCGCGCAGTTCGGATACAGCGGCTGGCGGGCAGGCGGTAAAGACCCGTTCAACCGTCTGACCACCTACCCGGACGAAATCCGCGACTGGCTGTACCAGAAACCGCCGCGTGTCACCAGCGTGATCGACATCGGACTGGCGGCCGCACACGAAGCTTTTGCGGTCGGACGCACACGCCTCGCCGCGGCGCGACTGGCGTTCACGGGTCACTACCTCGCCGACGCGCTCGCGGTCAGCCACACCTGGCTCGACTTCATTGCCGACGAGTCGATGTTCGAGAGCGGCGAGGTCATCCACAAACACTTCCATGACCCCGTCGAGTACCCGGCGGTCGACTACATCCACGAGGCGCAACCCAAGCCGGTGATCGACCCACGCCCTTTCCCCGACATTTTCGCCGACGCACAGCGCCGCGCCTATGCGATCGGCCGCGATATCTTCGACGCCTTCTTCGCCGGCCGCGAGGTAAGACCGCTCGTACTCGCCGGCGTGGAAAACTCCGCTCAGACCATGCTCTGTCTGTTCGAGAGCGTGCGGACTGCGCAGCTCCCCTGTGCGGCACCCGCGGACATTGAACGGACCCAACGCGAGTGGGTCCTCATGCCGATGTTCGAATGGGAAGACGAGGTGCTCTCGCGACCATTCGAGCCGGCGACGATCCGCGGGTTCAAGTCCGCCTTGGGTTATGAGGGCGGCGACATCTTCACGGCCCTGGACCGGTGCACCCCGCCCGCGCGCGCCGATGGCCTGCGCTGGCGGGATGAACGCCGCGTCTGGCGCGCCACCACAATGCGAGGTATCTTGCCACCCAATCCGGTCTCGAAAGTGGGCCCCGACTGGCGACCGGAAACAGCCGTGCGGGCAACGAACTGACCCGCAGCGGCACCCCCCGAACTCCGTCCGGGAAGGAAGAAAGGACAGATCGCCATGCGTATGCCCCGCCTGATCGCTGGCCTCCTGGCGGCCACGGTCCTGAGCATCGCCGCCCAGGACATGGACGAATGGACGGACGATTTCTCCGCCTATGCGCAAGGCAGTGCTGGCGCGCCGAACTGGGATGCCGACCCGCTGGTGTGGGCGGTCGACAACGGCGCGTTGCACGCCCAGTGGCCCGAGAACAGCTTTGCCTTCTCAACGCGACCGTTTCTCTACAGCGAAATCACCGTGGAAACCACGCTGACCGTCCTCGCAACGCAGGGAACCGGCTGGAAAGTCGCGGCCGTCGCGCTGCATCAGGACGAGAAGAATTTCTGGCACCTCGCGCTGGTGGAGCGCCCGGACGGCGAAGGCAAGGGCCACTACATCGAGCTGTGCGAGTCTCGCGATGGCAAGTGGTTGTCGCAGATGACGTTAAAGAGTACGGCAGAAGAGAACGCCGCCGGGACATGGGAGTGCAACCACCCGTACCGGCTGCGCCTGGCCCTGGCGCCGTACGGCATCGAAGGTACGGTCACGGAACTGGACGGCACGCCGGTGCGACGCATTGCCTACTCCTTCTCCGACGCGGCCGTGAAGACCGGACGCCCGGCGCTGCGCGTCTCGAGCATCGACGCGACGTTCGACGATGTCCGCACGTACGGCAACGAGGCGACGCGCGTCCCGCTGCCGGAGGCTACGGCGGCGGCATTCCCGGAGTACGCGGTGGCGGGAAGCGGCGTGAAGGCGTCGACCGCCGCCACCGGCTTCTTCCGTGTCGAGGCGGACGGCGAACGCTGGTGGGCCGTCGACCCGCGCGGCGAGCGTTTCTACGCCGTCGGCACAGACCACGTCAACTACAACGTGCACTGGTGCCAGAAGCTCGGATACGCGCCGTACAACAGAAGCGCCGCAGCGAAGTACGGTTCTGTCGGGGTCTGGGCCGACGTCGCGGCCGGGCGCTTGAAGTCGTGGGGCTTCAACCTTCTGGGGGCGAACAATCTGCCGGAGGTCCGGTACAAGGGTATGGCGCACACGCTGTTCCTCTCGTTCGGCGCGAACTTCTCGAACCATTCGGCGCTGGTCGCCAAAGTGCACTGGACCGGGTTCCCGAACGTGTTCGACCCGAAATGGGACGCCTACTGCCGCTCCCTGGCGCGCAAGACCTGCCAACCGAACCGCCAGGACCCGTGGCTGTTCGGGTACTTCCTCGACAACGAACTGGAGTGGTACGGCAAGGGCGACGGCGACGCCGGTATCTTCATCGAAACCATGAAGTTGGCGCCGGACCACACCGGCAAGCTCGCCCTGGTCGAGTTTCTGCGCAACCGCCACGGCACGATCGAGGAGTTCAATCGCGTCTGGGGTCGGCAGGCGGTCGCATGGGAAGACGTCCCGCTTCTGAAGGAACTGCCGGCCGTCACCGACGAGGCAAGGCAGGCGCAGGAGGCCTTCCTCGCCCTGGTCGCGGACCGCTATTTTGCAGCGACCGCACAGGCCATCCGCGAGACGGACCCGAACCACCTGATCATCGGCAGCCGGTTCGCCGGCAACGCGCCGACGTGGGCTTGGGCCGCCTGCGCCAAGTACTGCGACGTGGTGACGTTCAACAACTACCCATGGATCGATTTGGAAAGCGCGGACATGGTCGAGGTGCAGACGACGTTCGAGAAGTACTTCGACCTGGTCCGGAAACCGATGATGATCACCGAGTGGTCGTTCCCCGCGCTCGACGCCGGACTGCCCTGCAAGGGCGGCGCCGGCATGCGCGTCGATACGCAGACGCAGAAAACGCGCTGCTGCGAACTGATGCAGCACCTCTTGTTCCGACTCCCGTTCATGGTCGGCAGCGACTACTTCATGTGGGCGGACGAACCGGCGCAAGGCATCTCGGACACGTTCCCCGAAGACTCCAACTACGGCCTGGTCAACGTCAATGACGAGGCGTATGTCGAGCTGACGTCGATGTTCACGAAGCTGAACCCCCTCGCCTGCCGCGTGCATGCCGGCGAGCTGGACGTATATGACCTGCAGCTCCCCGCCGCGCCCGGCGCGTCCGGCAACCTTGACGACATCGAAGAGATCAAGACCGCGCCCTGGCCGGACGCCGCCGGCATCGCCGCGCGCTGGCCGGTCCGCGTCCGCAACCCCGGCAGCGCGGACATCGCCGGCATCCCGGTGCTGCTCGATGTGCCGGCCGGAGAGCTGCGTGAACTCTTCCGGAAGGGCCCCGCCTTTGCCGCCACCACGGACCCCATCGACGCCATGGCGGCCTGGCGCGGACGCGATCCGCTGGTGCTGCTGTTCCCGCAACTCCCGGCCGGCGCGGACATCCGCGGCTTCCTCTATCCGCCAAGTGCGGATCTCCCGCCCGCAGCCAAGGTCGGACCCGGTGTGATCTTCGAGCGCCCGAACGAGACCGACTTCCGTATCGACAACGGCCTGCTGCGCCTCGAACACGACGGCCGCAGCGGCAATTGCGCCGACCGCATCTTCGTAGGCGGCATGCTGCTCGGCTCCTACAACCCGCTGCTTTGGCAGGCACCGGCCGAAGACCAATGGACAGGCGCGACGAAGCTGGAGAGTGTGGAATTCAGTATGGCCGTGTCGTGCCTGCAGGTCGACATCGTGACCAGCGGCGGACCGGACGCCAAGACCATCACCGCCGTTGACGACAAGGGCCAACAGGCCGCACCCGCCGTACGCGCGACCCGGTTCCTGGTCGCGCACCGCCTCACGTTCTGGCCGCGCAGTCCGTGCTTCGCCGCGCGACTGTTGTGGATCCGGAATGCGGACACCGCACAACCGCTGACGCTCAAGGGTTACTACTTCTACCTGCCCTCCAGCATCGGGGGCAGTGCGAAAGGCGATCAGACGGACGCCCCCCCCGTGCCCAACTACTACCGCAGCGGCCGGGTCGGCTTCTGGCACGACGCCAAGGCGGGCGGGCGCTACGGTTGCGTCTCGGCCAGCCGCGACGTCAAGATTCAGTTCTGGCTCGACGGCGGCGGCGGCCAGCACCCGGACGCGTGCGTCAAGCTCGAGCCGCCGCGCGTCCTGCAACCGGGCGAGACCTACACGCCCGAAACCACTTCGGACGTGCTCATCTTCGGCGCCTCAGACAAGACCGGCCGCCCCGAATCCTGGGACACGCTCGAGCCCGCGCTCACCGCCTGGTCACGCCTCGCCGTGCAGACCGGTACAGTGCAGCGCCACGCGGGGGCACCGTGAAGTGTCGGCGGTTGTGGCGGGGGCTTCCCGCCCCCGCGCCCCCGGCCAAAGGGCGTCATTGACTCCCTCTGGACTCCCTCGATGTTGCGTCAGGGATTGCGGTGCGCGGCAGCCGCTCCCCGCAATCCCTGACGCGATGCCGTCCGTCGGCTGGCGGGTAGGCCCGTCAGCCGACGGAAAAGGAGCCAAGGTTACTGCAGCGGCTCCCGGCAGGCCAAGCGGAACGCCGGTAGCCGTGGGTGCGGTCAGACGACGAACCGCGGATGGCAGAGCTACCCAGGCACGCGTCAACCGTGTCGAACGTGCGCACCTGTTTACCACAAGCAAAGGAACAACTCATGACCGCCGCCAAGAAGGCCTCATCCCCTGCCGCTGCCAGCACGCCCATCTACCAGTTGGAGGTCACGTTACGCGGGTCCGAACCGCGCATCTGGCGACGACTGCAGGTGCCGGGCAGCGGCAGTCTCGGCTGGCTGCACGCGGTCATTCAGGTCGCCATGGGCTGGAGCAACAGCCACCTGCACCAGTTCATGGTCGAAGAGCAGGCCTACTCGGATCCGGCTTTCGAGCTCAATGAATTCGAGGGAGACCCGCAGGTCCTGGATGAGAACAAGGCCCTGCTGATGGACATTGCGTCACGGGAGAACGGCACGTTCGCCTATCAGTACGATTTCGGCGACTCCTGGGACCATCTGGTGAAGGTGGAGAGGATCCTCGGCCCAGGCTCCGCGGCGGATGCTGTCCCTCAGTGTCTCGCCGGCGCCCGCGCCTGCCCGCCGGAGGATTGCGGCGGTGTGTGGGGATACACGGATCTGGTCAAGATCATCGGGAACCCCAAACACAAAGAGCACAAGTCCATGATGGAGTGGCTTGGCCGGAGGCTAGACCCGGACGCCTTCGACCGCGACACGGTCAACGCCTGCCTGCGGAAACTGAAGTGGCCGCATACGACGACCAGCCAGTTGGCCAGAATCCTCATGGAACGGGACGGTGTCACGGTGTGAGTGCCGCGTAACGCCGCACGGCCGTTCCCCATTGCGAATCCGGCATTTGGGGGCCATTGTATGCAATAGTCTGGCGCTCCGGGATCCCCGTGGGTGTTGGACGGACGTGCTAACGGGACGAGAAGGGCCTCCGGGATCGGGTCTGCCTGCTGTAGTGCTATTATGCATTGGTGGCCTCGATCATGACGTCTCTCCCGGAGACAACTCGGAAACCGCCGAAGTCATCATCGACAGACGATGGCTAGAGGATACAGGTATGCCAGACCACCACGACCTCGCGAACCTCATTTGGCAGATTGCCGACTTGCTGCGCGGCCCGTATCGCCCGCCGCAGTACGAACGCGTCATGCTGCCCATGACCGTGCTGCGCCGGTTCGACTGCGTGCTCGCGCCAACCAAGGAGAAGGTCCTTGCTGAACTCACGCGACGCCAGGGCGGGAAGCTCAACGACGACGCACTCGACAAACTCCTGAACCGGGCGGCCGGGCAGCGTTTCCACAATCACTCGCCGCTGACGTTCGAGAAGCTCAAGGGCGACCCGGACCACATCGATAAACACTTGGTCAGCTACATCAATGGCTTCTCGGGCAATGTCCGGCGCATCTTCGAGTACTTCGAGTTCACCAACGAGGTCGAGAAGATGCGCGAGGCGAACCTCCTCTACCTCGTGGTCTCGAAGTTCTGCGACGTGGACCTGCACCCGAATGCCGTGCCGAACGAGCAGATGGGACTGCTCTTCGAGAATCTGATCCGCCGCTTCAACGAACTGGCCAACGAGACCGCTGGCGACCACTTCACCCCGCGAGAGGTCATCCGGCTCATGGTCAGCATCCTCTTCAACAACGACGATGAGCTCCTGGCGACGCCGGGCACGGTCCGCAAACTCCTCGACCCCGCGTGCGGCACGGGTGGCATGCTCGCCGAATCGCAGAACTACCTGCGCGAGCACCATGCCGCGGCCCGGCTCTATGTCTATGGCCAGGACTACAACAAGCGCGCGTTCGCCACGGCCGCGGCCGACATGCTCATGAAGCAGGTGGACCACAACGGCGGCGGCGACAACATCCGCTTCGGCGACAGTTTCACCGAGGACCAGTTCGCCGGCGAGACCTACGACTACCTGCTCGCGAACCCGCCCTTCGGCGTGGACTGGAAGAAGCAGCAGAAGGAGATCGAGCAGGAGCACGACAAGTCAGGTTTCGCCGGCCGGTTCGGCGCCGGCCTGCCACGCGTCAACGACGGCGCGTTGCTGTTTCTCCAGCACATGATCAGCAAGTTCGAGCCGGTGCGGCCGGCTGAGCACAAGCACGGTTCGCGCCTAGCCATCGTGTTCAGCGGCTCGCCGCTGTTCACTGGTGGCGCCGGTTCGGGCGAGAGCGATATCCGTAAGTGGATCATTGAGAACGACTGGCTGGAGGCGATCATCGCGCTGCCCGAGCAGATGTTCTACAACACCGGCATCGGCACCTACGTCTGGATCGTCACCAATCGCAAAGCGAAGGACCGGAAGGGCAAGATCCAGCTCGTCGACGCCCGGGAACGCTACGTGCCCATGCGCCGCAGCCTGGGCGACAAACGCCGCAAGATCGGGGAAGGCCAGGACGGCGAACCCGACCAGATTGCGGAGATCGTCCGCGAGTACGGCAAGTGTGCGGAGTCCGCCACGTCGAAGGTCTTCGACAACACTGACTTTGGCTATGCCCGCGTCACGGTCGAACGACCCCTGCGCCTCTGCTACCGGATGACGGTCGAGGACAAGGCACGCTTCCTCGATGCCTGTCCGCACCTGCTCGACGACATCCAGGCCATCGACCAAACCCTTGGCCGCGAACCGCAACGCGACTGGAATGCCGTCTGGGAGCGCATCCTGGACCTGCTGCACCAGCGCCGGTCCGGATGGAAGAAGGCCGAAGACAAACTCTTCCGCAACGTCTTCACCCAGAAAGACCCAAGCGCCCCACCGGTCGAAGCCTCCAGCACTGGAGGGCGACCCGCAGGCCCCGAGCGCCGTCGAGGGGGCGCCTCGCGAGCCGTGACTTTCGAGCCCGACCCCGACCTGCGCGACTTCGAGAACGTGCCACTCAGCGACGACGTCGACGCCTACTTCGAACGCGAAGTCCGCCCGCACGTCCCCGACGCCTGGATGGATCGCGCCAAGGACAAGGTCGGTTACGAGATCAACTTCAATCGCCACTTCTATCGATACACCCCGCCCCGCCCACTGGAGGCCATCGACGCCGACCTCAAACAGGCCGAGGAGGACATCCTCCGACTCCTGCGGGAGGTGACGCGGTGAGTACCATCCGCTGGAACGTCACGACGCCCAAGCATTGGTTGCGGGCCCGCACGAAACACGTCTGCCGTTTCGTAGGGGGAGGCACACCGGACAAAGGGAATGGGGACTACTGGAATGGCGATATCCCCTGGGTGTCGCCAAAAGACATGAAGACGGCGGAGATTCTGGACACTGAAGACCATGTCACGGAACAGGGGCTTGAGGAAAGCGCTACCAACTTGGTACAACCCGGAGCAGTCCTGATGGTCATGCGTTCGGGAATACTGCAACACTCAATACCTGTGGCCATCAACCGTGTGGCGGTGACCCTGAATCAGGACATGCGAGCGCTGATACCAACGGCAGGCCTGGATCCGCGGTACCTAGCTCGACTGATCGAGGGGCACCAACGTGAGCTCTTGAGTGTCTGGAGCAAGGAGGGGACCACTGTCGAGAGCCTGGAGTCTGAGTTGGTCGGCGACACCGAGATACCCATACCTCCTCTCGCGGACCAGCGCGCCATCGCCGCCTACCTGGACCGGGAGACGGGGCGCATCGACGGGTTGGTCGCAGCCAAGGAGCGGCTCCTCGGGCTGCTGGCCGAGAAGCGCCGCGCCCTCATCACCCGCGCCGTCACCCGCGGCCTGAACCCCAACGCCCCGACCCGTGACTCGGGAATACCTTGGCTCGGGGCGATTCCGCAGCATTGGGACCTGAAGCGCGCGAAGTGGCTGTTCGCGGAGCGCGACGAACGCTCGACAACCGGGGAGGAAGTCCTGCTGTCCCTCCGAATGGAGCGCGGGTTGGTCCCACACAACGACGTGTCCGAGAAGGAAACCCGAACTGATGAACTAGTCGGCTACAAGAAGACGTCTCCGAACGAGATCGTGGTGAATCGGATGCGGGCGTCGAGTGGTTTGATCGCCGTCACGCCCCGGGAGGGTCTGGTGAGTCCGGACTACGCCGTCTTCAAGGTCTCGGCAGAGGTCGCCCCGGACTACTGTGCGCACTTGTTCAGGACAGAGCTTCTACAAGCCGTCTTCCGATCCGAGTCAACCGGCTTGGGCACGGGTTCGTCTGGTTTCCTCCGGCTCTACTCAGAGAACTTCCTCGCGTTGTGGTTCCCTGCCCCGCCCCTAGCGGAGCAACGCGCCATCATGGCGCACATCGCAACCGAGACCGCGAAACTGGACGCCCTGCGGGCCGCGGCCGAGCGAACCATCGCCCTGCTCAAGGAACGCCGCGCCGCTCTCATCGCCGCCGCGGTGACGGGACGAATGGGACTGTCCCCAATCCAAATGCTTCCCGAGACAGGGGAGGCCAATGATGAGGTACGCTAGTCCACTCCGGTATCCAGGCGGCAAGGCCGGGTTGACCGGGTTCCTGACCGACGTTATTGACTTGAATGACCTCAGGGGATGCGCCTATTTCGAGCCCTATGCCGGTGGCGCTGGCGCCGCGCTGGGGCTCCTGAAACGTGATGTCGTATCTGTGATCCACCTGAACGATGCAGACCGTCGGGTCTACGCTCTCTGGTGCTCTGTCCTGCATGCGCATGAGCGTTTCATGGAACACATCCGTTCGGTGCCGTTGACGATCCAAGAATGGCATCGGCAGTATGCAATCTGCGCCAACCCGACAGGCGGGCACGATCAGTTTGACGTGGGGTTTGCGGCGTTTTTCATGAACCGCTGCAATCGCTCGGGCGTACTGACCGGATCGGGGCCTATTGGTGGCCACGCACAAGAGGGCAAGTGGCGGATGGACGTACGTTTTAACCGCGATGCCCTCTGTGAACGTATCGCTGCACTAGCACGGATGAGAGATCGGATCGAACTATCGAACGAGGACGCGATAGAATTCCTGAAGGCCCGTTTGCCGCGTGGAAGGGGACGAACCCGGGTGTTCGTCTATCTCGATCCACCCTATGTCCACAACGGCCAACGCCTGTATCTGAATGCATACAGACAAGAAGACCATATCGCATTGGCGCGCTATGTTAAGTTGCTACGTGGACTCCGGTGGATCATGTCCTACGATGACAGCGACCTTGTGCGGACTCTTTACGCCCGGTTCAGTGTCCGTTTCCTGCCGATCAGGTACACTCTTCAAGACAAACGGGCCGCAAGGGAATTGATCATCGCCCCGGACCACGTTGCCCTGCCGCAGGCATGCAGAGTGCATGGACAGGAAAGTCTCTTGCTGACCGCAAAGCAGTCGAGGGTTCCAACATGACAGCGACGCCAGAACCGACGTTGATCCCAGTGAAGGACCTTTGCTTCGACCGCCAGAATCCGCGATTGGCCGAGTATGGTGTTTCCGCGGGTTCAACCGATGACGACATTCTGGCTCTCCTTTGGGATGTCATGGATATTAGGGAACTGGTCCAATCCATCGCGGCCAGCGGCTTCTTTCAGCAAGAAGCGGTGATTGTCGCGCAGGAAAACGGGAAGAACATCGTCATCGAAGGAAACCGCCGACTCGCAGCAGTCAAGGTTCTCTTGGATGAGCAGATTGCCAAGAGGAACGGATGGGACATCCCGATCATCACGCCGGGCGCTCGCCAGCAATTGCGGGTCCTGCCTGCCATCATTTCCACTCGCGGGGAGTCCTGGCGGTACCTTGGTTTCAAACACGTCAATGGTCCAGCAAAGTGGAGCAGTTACGCGAAGGCGAAGTACATCGCCGACGTTCACCACACATACGGGACCTCTTTGAGTGACATCTCCAGCCAGATTGGCGACCGCCATCGCACCGTGCAGCGTTTGTTCCGGGGACTGAAGGTTTTGGAGCAAGCCGAGCGAGCGGGAGTGTTCGACCTCGATGACAAGTTCCGCCAAAGACTCGCGTTCTCCCACCTGTACACCGGCCTCGATTACGACGGCATCAGTTCGTTCATCAGCCTCAAGGCCGAAGACGAAGAGGCGGAGAACCCCGTCCCCGAGGAGAAGCTCAAGGAACTTGGGGAACTGTGCGTATGGCTGTACGGAAGCAAGAAGGGGAAACGACCTCCGGTCGTCGAATCGCAGAATCCTGATCTTCGCCGGTTGAATGCCGTGTTATCAAACCGTGAGGCCATCGCGGCCCTCCGTGCTAGCCCGGACCTCGCAAAGGCTTTCGAGATCAGCCGGCCACCGACCGCCGTATTCGAGGAAGCGCTGCTGGCGGCCAAACGCGAGTTGACTACAGCAAGCGCCCACCTCACGGCGGGGTATGACAGGTCGGAGGCACTCCTCCGGATTGCCGGAACCATCGCCAACATGGCTGACGATATCTACCGCGAGATGGACCGCAAACTGAACCCCGATAGGAAGCAGCCACGTCTCACCGAGGTGTAGCGTGTTCAAGTTACCCAGTCCTCCGTCGCCCGAGGCAGACTCCAATGAGTTGGCCGACTTTGTCGAACTGCTAAGTTGGGACGCCGGTTCCGCTTCGAAACGCGAAGTCGTGGCGTGCCTTGGCCGCGTTGACGACAACGACAACAACGCAGGATGTGACGATGACGATGATGAGAACTCCGCGTTCCTTGATGAGGTCATGAACGAGATCGAGCGTCGTGCATCTGCCTGCGGGGGTGGCTATCCGTTTCGCCTCGATCATCAGGGCACAGTACTCCGCCACGAGGCCGGTAGTGCTGGCATCCGATCGGTACTGTACCGGTACCTACTGTTGGGAACGCGGTTGAACATGAAGGACAATCGTATTCATGCTGGGATTGATGGAGCTAACCTCTTGGAGGAAGTTGCCGCGAACGTGTTGCGGAACTATCTCGGTTACTCACGCGCGCACACCTCTGTTTTCGGCACATCTGTCGGCGGGACCTTCCAAGCGAAAATTGAACGACTGTGCGCCGAGTTGCACGAAGGCGTCGGTTTTGAGAGTCTGGACGATGCCCCCGTGGATGCCAATGATGATAAACTCGACGCGGTGGCATGGGTGCCTTTCTCCGATCTCCTTCCCGGCCAACTGATCGTGTTCGGACAGTGCAAGACAGGGTCAAACTGGGGTGGATTAACCACTCAACTTCAGCCAGATGCATTCATCAAGAAGTGGATGAAGGGGACTATCGTCGTTAGTCCGATTCGCGCCTTCTGCATCTCTGAAGCGGCGGACCGTGCTCGATGGAAGGGCAAATGCACTGAAGCGGGCATATTGCTGGATCGCTGCCGGCTTGTTGACTTCTGCGACAATCTCACGCCGGATCTGGTTGACAAGATCAGCCACTGGACAAACGCGGCGAAGAGCGCGTCGGCTCTGCCCCGTCTTGACACGTAAGGGCCATTTGCAGACAGAAGCGGAGCCGCCTTTCGACGGCTCCGCCTGTGGGGGTGCCAGCATCAGCCGCGTGGCGGGAACGGGTCGTTCGCGTAGCTGTTGCGGTCACGGATTGGGCCGGTCGCGCGGTGGATGAACGTCTCCCCGCCTTCGCGCATGGCCGTGAGGGGTACTGCGGAATGGCCATGGGGTTGTTCAAGGAAGGCCGCGCCGCCCGGGGCGTGGCGAGGGGACAGTTGGCAATTCCGTGCCGCACCAGATAGCTTACGATCACCATGGACTATCGCGAACCATTGCCGGATGGATGCCCTCCGAGCGAGGCGGAAGAGATTTCCGCGGAGCGTGTCGTTTTCCGCCTCGTGCGCGCGAATCGGCCGCAAGAGGCGGATTTCCGGTCGCAGCGGGCTGAACAACCGAAAACTGTTTTCCGTGTATCCGAGTGCCAGGCACGCGGCCTTTCGGTGTTCTCCGCGCGGCAGGATTGCGACAAGGCTCGGAAGCTTCCGACGCTGCGGAACCGCCTGATCTGTCGCGTGCGTCTGGCGATTGGGGCGGGACGCATCCAACAGACCGGGCGTCCTTCGCACCATACATGGTGGCCTTACCAAGGATTTGACGTCCTGTCCAACTGCAGCGTTGAGGCATCATGAAGAAGATTCGCCACACGGGGACGCTATTCTACTACGACGGACTCCAGGTCTTCGAGGCCCGGGACGCCATCGGCGGCTATTACATTGCCATGATGGTGGAGTCCGTAGACGGGCTGGACCGTTATCTCGTAGCGGGCGTGGAGCCGGAGCGGCTGAGACAGTTCCGGATGGGCGCACTCGACTTACGCACGCTGCTACTGGAACGTGGAGAGGAAGAGTGGTTCTACGGCCTGCCGGGGGATAGCCTTGATGCTCCGATGGTTCTCCAACCTCAGAGCACGCCACTGGCTGACTGCCAGCATCTTCCCGAAGGCGGGTTCGTCCTCCACGACCGGCCCGCTGCCGAGGAAACCGTCCGTGAAGCACGAGCCCGAAACAACTTGGTCTTGGAGGTTGCCGTAGAACCGCCCGAGGCTGCGCAGGAGCATCGCATCCGGGTCGATACGCTCGTTGGTCTGCTTGGGCATGTCCAGACGATCGTCAAGCATGCCTACGGTGCGGCCTTGCGAGACTTGTCACCGGGAACACGGCGTTCCATTGACCGCTCGGACGCGCACTTGCTGGACGTTGTGGTACCGGCGGCGGCAGGCTCTTTCCGCGTGGTCTTGGAGGCTGCACGTTCGCCTGATCTGCTCGGTCAAAGCGAGTTGGCGCGTGCGTTGCAACGCGTCGACGGGCTTTTCGAACACGTCGGGGACCCACAGAAGACGCTCGCGATGGCGAAGTCTCATCGGGGCCACTTGGCGGGGGCGTATTTGCGTCTGCTCCGCTTCCTGGTGCACACGAGAAGCGGACTGCGCTACTCATGGGCGGAACCGGCCTTCACCGAATCACGCGCGCGAGCGGTGTCCGAGGCGGAAGCGGGGCCGCTGGTGGACCTGCTTTCGAGTGTGTCGAATCTCGGAGCCGAAACCGTCGTGATAGTCGGCGCTCTGAAGAAGGCGGATGTTGACAGCGGGGCATGGCGGATAGCATCAGAGGAGCGGGAGTTCTCTGGGACGATCAAAGCTGGAGGTCCCGGTCTGGCTGGCCTCAAAATCGAAGGCGCATACCGGTTCACGTGCATTGAGGAGATCGAGGAACTCCAGGGGAGCGGCCGCGAGGTCCGTACACTCTACCTGACTGAGCACGAGCCGGCTTGAGCGGGCTACCGCCTGCCCCCAGGAGCCATGCGACGACAGCCGAGACGGGGAAGTCCGTCGGGGACGTGCGTTGGCCGGGCGCCCCATCGCCCTGCACAAGAAACACCGCGCCGCTCTTTTCCGCGCCGCGGTGACGGGCAGGTTGGCTTGTCCGGCACAGATTTCACCGAAAGGGGAACCCATAGGGAGCACGGCAAGCCCGACGTACAGGTGATCTGATGCCTCCGAGACCCATCAAGACGGAAGCGGACTACGAAGCGGCCCTGGCTCGGGTAGACAAACTGATGTCCGCGCGCCCGGGGACGCCCGAAGGGGACGGACTGGTGCTCTGGGTGCACCTGGTCGAGGACTACGAGAAAAGGCACTACCCCATCCCGTTGCCGGATGCGGAGGGAACCATCCGCTATCGCAATGATATGCGTAGAACCGGACGGCGTCGAAGAGCCACAAACCAGTGGCGCAAGTAGTCCAGCCGTGCCCGACCTTGGACCATGGCAAGGGAACGAACCCAGCGAGAAGTCGGGAGAAGAGCGGAGCCGCCTTTCGACGGCTCCGCCTGTGGGGTGCCAGCATCAGCCGCGTGGCGGGAACGGGTCGTTCCCGTAGCTGTTGCGGTCACGGATCGGGCCGGTCGGGCGGTGGGTGAACGTCTCCCCGCCTTCGCGGATGGCAACGCGCCGGGCCGCCGATTCGGCAGCGCCCTGCGTTCCGTGCGTGGACGAAACGCGGGATGCACCTTCGCGGCGGACGGCCCAGTCGGACCCGTGCGGCACCACATGCAGGTTGCTTGATCGCATGATCAAACTCCTTCCATGTTGGGTTCGTGCCCCGCGGCGCAGGTTGCGCTTGACTCCGGTCCGGCTACGGCCATGTTACGGTCTTGTCTTCGCGTACCACGGCCTCCGGCCATCGTCCCTCCAAGAGGGGCATTTTCTGGAGGCCAGAGCCGGCTTGGCGGTGCAAACGTCACGCCGGCTCTTTCTTTTCTACCAGTAATATGCTATAGTGTTTACAGAAGTCAACTACTTTCCCATTTCTGTAAACATGGTGGAGGGCGCCATGGACACCGTTTTCGGGCAACGCTTGCGGCAGGCGCGTATCATGCGCCGTCTGTCTCTGCGGGCGCTGGCTGACGCGACCGGCGGCAAGGTCTCGCACAACGCGCTGGCCCGGTACGAGCGCGGCGAGATGTCGCCGGGCAGCCCGATCCTGCTCGCCGTGGCAGAGGCACTTGGACAGTCGACCGACTTCTTTTTCCGTCCGTTCACGGTACAACTGGGGGAAGTCCGGTTCCGCAAGAAGGCGCGACTGACCGGGGGCAAGGCTGAGGCCGCACGCGAGCAAGCCGCCGACTTCGTCGAGCGCTTCTGTGAAGCCGAGGAATTGGCCGGGGATGTGCGCACCTTTGTGCCGCCGTTGCCGGACCGTGCCACTCTCTCCCTGCCGGACCAGGCCGAAGCGGCGGCGTGCGAACTGCGCGAGGCCTGGGACCTCGGGAACGACCCCATCCCAAGTGTCGTGGGGCTCCTGGAGTCCAAAAGCATCAAAGTCTGTGAGTTGGACGTCGGCCCGGACCTGGATGGCTTCTGCGCGGCCACCGACGCCGGGCCACTGGTGGTTCTCGGGGCGACCACAAACCTCCCGCGCAGACGCATGACCAGCACCCACGAGTTGGCACATGTGGTTCTGCCGCTGCCGGACGACGAGAAGCTGGAGGAGGCGATCGTCAGACGTTTCGCCGGAGCCTTCCTGCTTCCGCGAGAGGCGTTCACGGACGCGTTTGGCAAGTGCCGTAACGGCGTCGGGTTGCGCGAGTTGATCGAGTTGAAACTGACCTTTGGCGCGTCCATCATGGCCATCATGAAACGGGCCGAGCAGCTCGAGTTGGTGTCGGTAGCGATGTTCGAACGGTTCTGTCGCTACGCCAGTCAGCAGGGATGGCGGAAGCCTGGCCAAGGCGAGCCAGGCGACGACTGCTACAACGGCGACGAGACGCCCAGTCGTTTCCGGCAACTCGTTTGGCGTGCGGTGGCCGAGCAACAGATCAGCCTGTCCAAGGGGGCGGCCCTTCTCAAGCAGGACCTCAATTCCTTCCGCCGCGACCTGAAGGAAGTCATCGCGTGAGGTCTCATGAGAGTCGCAGTCAAAGACGCCAACATCCTGATCGACCTCATTGAGGCGGACCTGCTGCCGCTGTGGTTCCGTCTTGGTATTGAGACACACACAACGGATCTGGTGCGGTATGAAGTGCAGGAGCCGACGCAGCGCCGGATCCTCGACAACTTCGTGAACGCCGGCCTGTTGCGCGTGGTGGAACTGTCCCCCGAGGAGTTGTCGTCTGTCCAGGGTGTTTCGGTCCGGTTGAGGGTCAGCCTGGCGGACGCGTCTGCACTTGCGTTGGCCAAGCGACTTGGCGCGGCCCTGCTCTCAGGAGACCAGGCGTTACGCAAGGCGGCCGCGGCGGAGAAAATCGAGGTCCGGGGCGTATTGTGGGTGTTGGACAGACTCGTGGAACGTCGGCTCTTGGTTCCCGGCGCGGCCGCGACTCACCTGCGGACGCTCATGGACGGCGGCAGTTTTCTTCCGGCTGGGGAATGCAACGAGCGTTTGCGGCGTTGGGAGGCGAAGGGACGACCATGACGAACGGGGCAGTTCACACGGAACGAGCATTCGAGACTGTGCTCGAGAGATATCTATTGGAGCGAGGGTATGTCCAGGTCGCACCTGGCGGGTTCGACCGGGAGCGGGCGATCTTTCCTGGCGTCGTGCTGGACTTTATCCGCGACACGCAGCCGAAGGAATGGGCTAAGTTGGAGGCGTTGCACGGGGCCAAGACCGGTGAGCAGGTCATCGTTGACTTGTGCAAGTGGATGGACAGCAACGGCTCCCTGGCCACGCTGCGCCACGGGTTCAAATGCTACGGGCGGACGCTGCGGGTCGCGTTCTTCAAGGCGGCCCACGAACTCAATCCGGAACTCGAGGCGCGCTACGTGGCCAACCGGGTCGGTCTCACCCGGCAGCTTCACTTTTCGCCGCGGACGGAGCAGTCGCTCGACGTGACCTTCACTCTGAACGGTATCCCTGTTGCCACGTTGGAGCTCAAGAACCCGCTGACGGTCCAGACGGTGGAGGACGCGTGCCGGCAGTACAGACAGGATCGCGACCCGCGCGAGACCATTTTCGAGTTCAAGCGCCGCACGTTGGTGCACTTCGCCGTGGACACTGAAGCGGTCTTCATGACCACGCGGCTGGCCGGTTCGGCTACGCACTTCCTGCCGTTCAACAAGGGCTGCAACGGCGGCGCCGGGAATCCGCCCGATCCGGCCGGCCGTACCTATCGCACCGCCTACCTGTGGGAAGAAGTCCTGCAACGTGACAGCTTCCTGGACCTGTTGGCGCGCTTCATCCACCTCCAGATCGAGGAGAAGCGCGACGAACAGGGCCACAAGGTGAAGCGGGAGGCAATGATCTTCCCGCGCTACCACCAGCTTCAGGCCGTGCGCACTCTGGTCGAAGCGGCGCGCAGCGAGGGCGTGGGACACAACTACTTGGTCGAGCACTCGGCCGGCAGCGGCAAGAGCAACACCATTGGCTGGCTGGCCCATCGACTGGCCTCGTTGCACGATACGAAGAACCAGCGAGTCTTCGACAGCGTCATCGTGGTGACCGACCGGGTCGTGCTGGACCAGCAGTTGCAGGACACGATCTACCAGTTTGAGCACAAGCGTGGCGTGGTGCAGAGGATCGACGAGAAGTCCCGGCAATTGGCGGAGGCTTTGGAGAACGCCGTACCGGTGATCATCACTACCCTCCAGAAATTCCCGTTCGTCTCGCGGCATCTGCTCAAGATGGCGAAAGAGCGGGGGGCCGAAGGTTCAGGCACACTGCCGACACGACGCTGTGCCGTTATCATCGACGAAGCGCACAGTTCGCAGGGCGGCGAAACGGCGACCGACCTAAAGGGGGTACTCGGCGGCGAGGCGTTAAGGACTGCGGCTAAGAAGCGCGCCGAGGAAGAGGGAATGAGCGACATGGAGGAACTCTTCCGCAGCATGGCCAAGCGCGGCCGGCAGGCGAACCTCAGCTTTTTCGCGTTCACGGCCACGCCGAAGCACAAGACCCTTGCCGTGTTCGGACGGAGTGGCGAGCCATTCCATCGCTACACCATGCGCCAGGCCATCGACGAAGGCTTCATCCTCGACGTGCTGAAGCACTACACCACCTACGCCACTTACTTCAAACTCCTGAAGGCCTGCGAGGACGACCCGAACGTGGAGCGTAAGAAGGCGGCCAGGGCACTGGCGCGCTTCCTCAAGCTGCACCCGCACAACATCGCTCAGAAGACCGAGATAATGGTCGAGCACTTCAACGCCAGCACCCGGCACAAGATTGGTGGCCGGGCCAAAGCCATGGTGGTGACTGGTTCGCGGCTTGAGGCCGTGCGTTACAAGCAAGGCTTCGACGGTTACATCAAGAAGAAGGGCTATCCGATCAAGACGCTGGTGGCCTTCTCCGGAACCGTGCAGGACGACAAACTCAAAGACGTGACCTACACCGAGGAGGGCATGAACCAGGGCATCCGCGAGAAGGAATTGCCGGAGCGGTTCGCCTCGCAGGAGTACCATGTCCTGCTGGTTGCCGAGAAGTATCAGACCGGATTCGACCAGCCGCTGCTGCACACCATGTACGTGGACAAGCGCCTTGCAGGCATCCAGGCCGTGCAGACACTGTCGCGGCTGAACCGCACGCACCCGTTCAAAGAGGACACGTTTGTCCTGGACTTCGTCAACGACCGCGACGAGATCCACGATGCCTTCAAGACCTACTACGAAGGCGCGGAGATGGGGCAGGAAGTCGACCCGGCGCGCCTGTACGAGATCAAGGGAGAACTGGACGCATCGGGCACATACTTGCCGGAGGAGTTGGAGCGCTTCTGTGCGATCTACTTCAAGTCCCGGCAGAAGCAGAGTGCCGCAGATCACCAGGCGATGAATGCCGCCCTGGATCCGGCTGTGTCGCGTTTCAGTGCGCTCCAGAAAGAAGAAGAGGACAAAGCCGAACTGTGGCGAGGCAAACTCCAGGCGTTCCGCAATCTCTACGGTTTCCTCAGCCAGGTCATTCCCTACCAGGATAGCGATCTGGAGAAACTATACGTCTTTCTGCGTCACCTCGCGCCGAAACTGCCGAAACGCCGGGGCGGGCCGGCGTACCAGTTCGACGATGAGGTGCGGCTGGAGTACTACCGCCTGCAGAAGATCAGCGAAGGCTCAATCACCCTGGACGAGGGTTACGGGCGCCCGCTCGATGGGCCGTCCGAGGTGGGGACCGGCGCGGTGCATGAGGATCCAGTCCCCTTGTCGCGTCTGATCGACCTGGTGAACGCCCGGTTCGGCACGGACTTCAACCAGGCGGACCAGCTCTTCTTCGATCAGATCGTCGAAGCCGCCATTGCGGACGACGCACTCAAGCAGGCCGCCGCGGTGAACCCGGGCGACAAGTTCGAACTGGTGTTCAAGAACCTCTTGGAGACGCTGTTCATGGAGCGCATGGACCAGAACGAGGAGATCTTCGTCCGGTACATGAACGACATACCATTCCAGAAGCTCGTCACGACGTGGCTGGCGTCACAAGCCTACCAGAAGCTGCGCAACGTGTCGAATGGACGGTGCCGTCTGTCTTCCCCTCCGCCTCCGCGATGAAGCACTCCTGCATCTCTGGCGACAGGTCGACGAACCGGGCGTTCCAGCCGCAGACCCGCACCTGGAGGCTGGCGTACTTCTCCGGCTGCCGGCGGGCGTCCTTGAGCGCCTCGGCATCGAAGACGTTGAACTGAATGAACATGCCGCCGCTCTTGAAGTAGGTCTTGATGAGGTCCGCGATCACCCTCGGGCCCTCGGCGCCGCGCACCACCGAGGGGTGCAGCATGAGGTCCAGGACCGAGCCGTCGGCGAACGCAGCGTGGTCGAGCTTGGCCGCGCTGTTGATCAGCGAAGTCACGCCACAGGTGTCACGGCCGATGGCGGCGCCCAGGTTCTTGGAGATGGGGTCGCCGTTCCGCCGGCCGTCCGGGGTGGCCTTGGTCTCTCTGCCGAACGTCACGCTGTAGTCAATGGACCAGCACCCCATCTGGAAGCGCCCGCCACGCTGGTTCGGCGTGCGGTTGATGAGCTCTGCGGTGTAGTTCGCCAGGCCGACGGCGAAATCGTCAGCGACCCTGTTGTCGTTGCCCCACTTGGGTGCTCGCCGCTGCGCGAGGAGGCGCAGGTTCTCGGCACCATCCCAGTTGTTCGCCAGACAGCGACGGAGTTCGTCCCAGGTGCAGATCCCGCTCTCGAAGACCAGGTGGTTGATGGCTGCGAGCGAGTCGGCAACCGTGCCCAGTCCGGCGCACATCACCCCGGAGGTGCTGTACTTGGCGCCGGCATTCGAGACGTCCCGGCCCTTCGCGAAGCAGGAGTCCATGGTCCCGGAAATCACGGGAGAGGGATTGACCTGTTTCCAGCGTTCCTCCCACCGGCGCGTTTCTGCCAGGGTCTCGTCGACCACGCCGGTCAAGATCTTCCGGTAGCGGGTCTCGACTTCGCTGATGCTCGCGGGACTGTCGAGACCGGTGAACACGTATTCCAGGATACGCGGCATGTTGATCAGCGCGCTCATGGTGCAGGACAGTTCCCGGCCCATGATGGCGGGCTCGTAGCAGCCGATCGGCAGGAAATCGATCAGCTCATCCTCGGCCTTGCCGGCGCGCCGGAACATCCGGTAGGCCACTTCGTCGTTCGCGAAGACAATCCCGGTCTGGCCGTTCCGGACGCACTCGGCGGCAGCCAGCAGGTGCTTGTCCGGCGTGTGCGGGTTCAGCCGGAGCGACAGTTTCGGATCGACCGCCTTCCTCTCGGCGAAGACCTCGAAGGCGAGTTCGGTCAGCTCGTTGCAGACGTCGCTGCCGTCCGGTTTCCAGCCGCCGAAACAGATGTTGTTGCCGGCCCCGAAATGCTGGGCCAGGTACTTCTCGAAGTAGAACGCTATCAGTTCCTTGGCCTGCTCGCGCGTAAGCCGTCCCTCGGCCACGTCACGCCGGTAGTAGTCCAGGTACAACTGGTCGAAGTGGCCTTGGGAGCGGACGTAGACGCCGTCGAGCTCCTGGACCTGATTGTAGAGGTAGGAGATCTGCAGCGCTTCCTGGAAAGTCCGGGCCGGGCGGACCGCCAGCGCCTTCATGGCTTCGATGACCCGAACGGCGCCGTTCCGCTCCGCTTCCGCTGCCAGGCGCAGGATGTACTTGCAGAACGCGCTGTAGACGGTGGCGACCGCGGCGTAGAACTCGCGCGCCTCGTCGTCCGCGGCCGCCTTCAGTGCGGACACCGCCCGGTCGCGGATGCCGGCCGGCCCGTACCTGAGGACGTTCCGCCAGTCGGGCGACGTATGACTGAGATCGAGATTGGCAACACCGGCGGGATGCCCGAGGGCCGTTCGCCGAGGCAAGTCCTTGCCGGCCTCTCGGCGCCATTCGTTCTGGAGTTTCCAGATGATGCCGCCGGTGCCGATGTGGTCGGCGAACCAGTCGTAGTCATCGACGCCGATCCGGGCGTTCTCGAGCAGGAAGGCGAGCACGGCCGCCTTGGTCCGGATCCGCGGCTCGTCCCGGTGCGCGTCGAGGTAACTGCGAACCCTCGCCTCCAGTTCCGGGACCGCCAGCCCCGTGTCCTCCGCCAACTCCATCCGCTGGTACTGGTGGACGAGTCGCGCCCTGACCGTATCGAAGGTGTTCCACAGACCGCTCTGCATCATGACTCTCCACGACCTGCAGCTCTGCCAGCCCGCCGAATCTCAGCGCTTCGCCCCCTGCCGTGCCTGCGCCATTCTGCGCCGCCGTCCGGCGGGTCCGGGCGGGGCGCAAGACCCGCGGCGGCGCGAACCGGGCGAGTAACATCAACCTATGATCGGCCGGTCCGCCGGCCGGGACGTGCTGACGCATTGCTTACGAAGGGGTACTTTCTATGTCGTATTCTATAACGGCCAATACACTGTCCGATTGACACAATCCCACGATAACTCCTAACTGTCGATAGCGGAATAGTTTGGAGTATGAACTTTATGTTGTATTATATCATCCGTGCCGGTCAGGAGCGCGCACCATGCGAACGCAGGCTTGGAACGTCTCGATCCAGAGCATCTACTGCCACCAGTTCGACATCTTCCACCGGCCCTGTGAGTGGGTCACCTCGCAGCAGCACGTCTGGATGCTGGCTACGGCCGGCAAGGGTCTGTACTACCGGCGCCAGGACGGCAGCAGGAATCCACGGCCGGTCGACCCTGACGGAGAAGCACTCCACTACCTCGCGCCAGGCTCCTGGCGATTCGTGGACGTGTGCGACGCGAACCCGCTGCACCTTGTCACTCTGCGCCTGAGCATGGCCGACGAGTCTGGCAGTGACCCCCTCACCGACTACCGCCTCCCCGAACGCTTCACTCCGGAACGGCAGGCAAAGCTGGCGGAGCTGATGCGGGGCATGCTGGCCGAGTTCGAGAGAGGCACGCTCCCCGCGCAGGCCGAAATCCGGCGACGGCTCGGCGCGTTTCTCGGGATCGTCTGGGACCTGGCGGAGACCCGGCCGGGAGCGGAACTGCACCGCCTGCCCGGACGCTGCCGGAACGCCGTGGCGCGTCTGCGCCAGAACTACACCGAGAGACTGGACATCGACCGGCTTGCACAGCTCTGCAGCATTTCGCGTCCGCACTTCTTCCGTCTCTTCAGGGAGGAAACGGGGTTCACGGCGCAGCAGTACCTGTGCCGCCTGCGGCTGGACCACGCCAAGGCCCTGCTGCGCTTCACGGACAAGAGTGTTGCCGAGATCGGCCGGGCTGTCGGTTGGCCCGACCAGTTCCACTTCTCGCGCATCTTCTCCCGCGAAACCGGCTACTCGCCCCTGAAGTTCAGGAATCGGAACCTGACCTGATGCTTCGGCCCTTCCCCATGAAACACGGATGTCGGTTTGCGCCGCCGATCTCCCGCGTTCCTCCCCTCCCGCTCACGCCATGGTGGATGCCGTCCAGAGCCGCCGCTATGCGCCTGCCCCCGAGGTCCGTTCTGTGGTAGCCGCATCCGGTGTCATACAGGATCGTCTTCCCCGTCGGGGTCTGCAGGACGACAGCGAGGCCGACCCCGTGCCCCACGTCGGGGACGTTGAGAACCGTCAGAATGAAGTTGCTCATCGTGCGTCTCCTCGATCGGCGGGCGGTGGGGCCTGTGCGTCCCGTCCCTCAACATGTGAGGGGGGGGCGTCTCACGTGCCGGGCTCGAAGGCGCCGGCGGCGGGGCGCGCCGGGCGCGGCCCGCCGTTGAAATCGCGGTCCACGCGCAACGCGGCATCCGCAGGGTCCAGGAACGTGGACGCGCCGAAGCCGGCGGCGGGTGAGCCCGGTTCCAGCCGCAGGTCCCGCGCGCCGGCATCGGTGAACCGGGCCGGCTCGTTGCGGATCGCGCAGTTCGACCTTCGCCTGATCTCTCCAGACCTTCCGCACGGCCGGGCCCTGCACGGTCTGCCACACCATCGCATTGACGTCATGCCGGGCGAGGACGTCACCGGTCGGCAACTTGCTCAAGTCCAGACTTGCGAACTCCGCAAACCGCGGGTCGACTTCGGAGCGCTGAACCGCGGGCGTCGCCGCGGTCGGGACCGCTGGAACTACCGACTCCCCGACCTGACGCTAGCAACCGCAAAACCAGAGGATAACCGCGACCGAAAACCACACCCCGCCACCCAAACGCATTGCGGCAGAGACCACAACAGCCCCGCGTTTTCCCGCTCGGATGACCTGGGCAATCATGGATGAACCTCCGTTATCCTGCATGTCTGTGATGATCGGGTCAATGTCCTGCGCCCCTTCTCCTCCGCGCTCCACGCTCGACGCTATTCCGCCGCCACGTAGGCGCTGGCTTTCAGCAGACGCTTGCCGCGGACGCCGACCTCGCGCAGGTCGCGAACGCGTCCCTCTTTGCGCGAGGCCAGGATGCGCGTGACGGACGTCGGGCCCAGGCCGGGGACGCGCAGCAGACCCTCGCGCGGCGCGGTGCTAAGCCGTACGGGGAAGAACTCCGGGTGCCGCTCCGCCCACGCCTGCTTGGGGTCGCGGTCGAGCGCCAGGCTGCCGTCCGGTTCGAACGGGATCTCCTGGTCGTCGAACCCGTACCGGCGCAGGAGGAAATCGACCTGGTACAGCCTGTGCTCGCGCAACAAAGGGTCCTTCCCAGGCGGCAGGTTGGCGCTGGCCAGTTCCGCCTCGCCGAGGCCGCGCTGGTAGGCGGAGAAGTAGGCGCGGTCCAGCCCGAGCCGCTTGTAGAGTCCGCCGGTGTAGCGCACGATCTCGGCGTCCGTCTCGCTGGCGGCGCCAACGACGAACTGCGTGGTCTGGCAAACCCCGGCATACTTGGCACCGCGCGCAGTCAGGCGGCTGATCAGTTTCATGGGGCGGATGATGTCGTTGAGGTAATCCTTGCGCGTCGAAAGCCGGCGGCAGTGCGCCTCGCCCGGGACTTCGATGTTCACCGACACCGCGCTGGCCAGGCTCAGCGCGTCCTCGATGGCGGCATCCGACGCGCCCGGAATGACCTTCAGGTGGATGTAGCCGCGGTAGCGGTAGCGCTGGCGGAGAATGCGCGCCGTTTCGTTGAGCCGCGCCATGGTGTAGTCCGGATCACGCATGACGCCGCTGCTGAGGAACAGCCCGATCAGGTCCTCGCGCCGGTCGTACTCCATGAACGCGTGGGCCATCTCCTCCGGCTGAATCACCACGCGCCGCACGTCCGAGCCGGCACGGAACGGGCAGTAACGGCAGTCGTTGACGCACTCGTTGCCGAGCAGACTCTTCAGCATGATGCCCTGACCGCCACGCGCGACCGGCACCGGGTAGAGCCAGCGCCCGTCCACGCCACGGTGCCGGCGGTCCTTGCCACCGGTGCCGCAGGCGCAGGCCAGGTCGTACTGCGACGCCTCGGAGAGCAGTTCGATTTTGTCCTGCGTGTCCATCGCGAGAAACATACACGGCCATGCCGTCTTTGGCAGTGTTCGAGCAAAGTGACGGAGTGTTGCGTCAGTCGTGGGTGCCAGGCGTCCATCCAGACGGCTCGCGAGGCCCCTCGCCCTCCACCGTTTCGCTCCGAGGGTCTGGCTGGAGGACGAGGGGCTCCCGAGCCGTTCACCTCGGACTCCCATGTTACTCACGGAGGAGATGTTCGCGTTGTGGCGTCTTTCTCCGCGTGTCGACACGTGTGCGGATGGCAACGCCTTGCGCCCGCTCGCTGAAGCGTCGCTGCCACTTCCGCCTGAAAGGCGGTACTCAGACGGGAACGCCGGAGTAACAGCTTGATATGACCGGGCGGTCCGCCGCCCGGGGGCGCTGACGCTATACGTGGCGGGAGCGAAACGCTCCGGCCACGTTGCACGCCCACTTCGGCGCCGGGAAGTGGTCATTGACCGGGGCGAACTGCCCCTTCGCCGGACGCGGGTTGGGGCGCCGGGCCGAAACGGAAAAAGCCGTTGCCGCCCGTGCCAACGTAAAGTCGCGCCGGGTCGACCGGGTCGACGACGAGCGCGCCAACGTTGAAGTTGTAGAGGCCGGCCGCCGGCATCGGGGTCCACGTCTCGCCGCTGTCGCGCGACACAAACACACCGCGGCCGTTGCTGCCGTCATAGCACTCCTCTGCGCACGCGGCGTAGATCAGTCCGCGCTCGGTCGGATCGGCGGCGAGGCAGGTCACGTAAACGCGCGGGCCGTTATCCAGGTCGCTGCCCGTGCCTGGCCCGGCGAGAAACGCGTCCTGCGCAAGGCTCTTCCAGGTCGCACCGCCGTCGGTCGACTTGTAGAACGCCTGCGGGTAGTCGATGCCCGAGTAGTTGCGGTTGCCCGCGTAGACGGTCTGCGAGTCGAACGGGTCGAGCAGGATGCACTGCGCTTCGCAGTTCGTTTTCACCACTTCCCAGTGCGCGCCGCCGTCCAGGGTCCGGGCGAGATAGCCCTTCTCGCGCTTCTTCGTGTCCGCGCGGTAGTGCGCGCCGGCGGCGAGGAACAGACACTTCGGGTCGGCAGGGTCCATCACGATCTGCTTGACGGCGCGGCTGTTCTCCGGCAGCCCCTCGCTCTGCGCGTGCCAGGACCGCCCGCCGTCGTCGCTCTTGTAGACACCACCGGTGATCTCCCCGGCGTAGAGCGTCCGGCGCTCACGCGGACTCCGCGGGTCGATGAGCAGAGTGAATATGCCGCCCTCGGGCAGGCCGTTACCCGCGTGACCGATCAGGTGAAACTGCCGCCCGGCGTCAACGCTCATGAACAGGCGCTGCCGGTCGTAGTTCTCGCCCTTGCTCAGGTAGACGATGTCCGGGTCGTCGGGATCGAGGACCACGCTGCCCATGCGGCCGTAGGCATTGTCGATACCATTGGTCAGGCGCCAGCAGGACGCGCCGCCGTCGTCGCTCTTCCACGCGTGCGTGTCCCAGTAGCCGAAGTAGAGCGTGGCGGGGTTGGTCGGGTCGACCGCGAGCGCCTGCGGACCGCCCGCGCAGAGAATCGGACAGTTCCTGCCGCGCCAGACGGCCGGGCGGTCCGGGGTGGCGGGGCTGACCAGCGTCGTCGCGATCTGGTCCCACATCTTCCCGGCATCCAGCGTCTGGTAGATGTCCATGTCGTTGCAGTACACGAGCCGGTCGGGATTCCGCGGGTCGATGTCCAGGCCAGTGACGTTCTCGCCATAGAAGAACCAGGCGGTGCGCAGATTCGCGCTGCGGTTCAGCGGTTGCCAGGTCGCGCCGGCATCGCGCGTGACGTACAGTCCGCCGCCGCCGCTGTGGTAGCCCAGGAAGTACACGTTCGGATCGCGCGGGTGCGCGACCAGCCGCCACACGCCCGTCCGGGCGGGCAGGCCCTCGTTGACCGGGGCCCAGGTCACGCCGGCGTCCGTGCTCTTCAGCACGCCGCCGCGCTTCGCCGGCCCGTCGGTGTAGGCAAGCAGCATGACGCTGGGCGCGTCCGCTTTGACGGTCAGAAACGTCGTCAGATACCCAACCAGGCCCGGCTGACCCAGCGACGCCCAGGTCTCACCGGCATCCGCGCTCGTGAACAACCCGGCCTGCGTGCTCAGGAAGACGCGGTTCGGGTCGGCAGGATCGAATCGGAAACAGAACACCGAAAGCTTCCGCACGTCCGCGTCGCCAGGCAGTTCGATCAGCCGCCACGTCTCGCCACCGTCCGTGCTGCGGTACACACGGCCGCCGACCGTCGCGCCGCTCAGACGCCCGAACTCGCGTTCGTGCCCGATCCCGGCCAACACGATCTCCGGCCGCGCCGGATGCACGGCGATCGCGGACACCGGCGCGCTCTGGCCGAAGCTCAGGCGCGGCGGGAATCCCACGCGCCGCAACGCCCACGTCAGACCACCATCGGTGGACTTGGCCACGCCGCCATTCGTGCCGGCGAACACGACCAGCGGGTCGCGCGGGTGGAAGGCGATCGTGTTGCAGTACAGGTTGCGCAGGCCCTGGTTCAGCACTTCCCAAGTCTGGCCGTTGTCGCGGGTCCGGTACACGCCACCGACGTCGCCGCCCAGCCAGCAGGAGCCGTCGTGCGGCGAGAACGCCACCGTGCGATACCAGCCGCCGCCGCCCGGGTCGAAACTGACCCAGCGCCGGTCCGCCGCCGTCAACTCGCTCTTGCGCACCGTCAGGCGCGGCCGCGGCGGCCGCTGTGGAACCTGCAGTTCGGCAAAGACCTCCTCCGGCGTGAGGAATGCGATCCGGCGCAGGTACAGCCGGAATTCACGCCCCACGTCTCCCGGGTTCCAGAGCCCGAACTCGATCGTCCGCGTCTCGGCGGGCAGTGGTCCGGAAAAATCGTGCAACATGACGGTGCGCCGGTTCCACTCCGGCGTGATCCCGAGGTCCGGCTCGTACAACGCCTCGGTCATGTCCGCCGCGAGCAGGCGCACCCGCGACATGCACAGCGACTGCTTCGACCACTCCTCGCCACGCGCTTCGAGGACCAGCCGCTCCTTGCCGGTCAGCGCCAGTGGCTCGCGCAGGACCAGGCGTACCGTGACCTCCGCCTGCGCCGGCCGCACCGCGAAACACACCGCGTCGCCGTCCGCCGTCACCTCGGCCTGCCCGGGCGTCACCAGCACGCACTGCGCCAGGTCACAACGCGCCGCCAGCCCACCGTCGTCGGCGAGGCCCGCGACACACAGGCAGGCACCGAGCAACACGAGCAGACACTCTCGGGCGATCATGTCATCACTCCTCACATAGAGACGGATTAGAGGGCTGGGGCGCAACCGAACGCGCAGTGGCTCGGCGCGTCTCGCGCCGAAGCGGGGTGCGCCGGCCGGTCCCCGGCCGAGGATCTCGGGCCGGGACGGCCCCGAGTACTCTGCTGCGGTCCCGGAGGTCCCGCGCCACTACTTCGCAGCGGCCGGGGGCGGCTCGACGGCGAGCGGCGGGCGGTAGGCGCGGAACGTTGCGATGGGCAACGCGCCGTCGCCGTTCGGGACCAGCTTCAGCGTGTGCTTGCCGTTGCTCAGCCCTTGCGCCAGCGTGGTGTAGTACTCCTTCGCCGCGTTCTCCGTCTTGGGCGCCTGGTACGTGTCGACGAACAGCGGCTTCACTTCCCAGGTCACGACAAAGTCGGTGGGCAGCGGGATCTTCTTGTACTTCAGGGTGTGGACGACCATCCACATGCCGGGGTCGATCACGACACGGCCGGAGTTGGAGACGAACTTCTTGCTCTGATCGCCCTGCCCGTCCAACCCGGTCACGGAGCCCTCGACTTCGTACTTGAGAATGTTCTTCTCGATGTCGCACTCGATAACGCGCGCGGTCCACTTCTCGACCACCGGCGGCTTCTCCGAGCCGACGCGGTTGATCGACGGCCACCAGACCTGCGGCGCCTTCGAGGTGCGCGTGTGGTAGTACAGCTCCGGGAACGCCGACGGCGGCTTGTCGTCGATCAGCACCTTGGCGGTGCCGAGCTTCGCGTCGTTGGAGGACGCTGCGATCACGTCAACGCGATTCCCCTCGAACGCGACTTCGAGCGACCCGTCCGCGCCGCGCTTGACCGCTGCGTCGCCGGCCGGAATGTCCCGGACCAGGTTCTCCCACGGCGTCTTCGGAAACTTCTCGTCGTAGCGCAGGCTGAACATGACCAGCTTCTCGAGCAGGAAATTGCCGAACTTGTTCGGGTGCACGCTGTCGCCGAGCGTGTCCTTCGGGAACTGGTTGTGGTCCTTCAGATACTTGCGGAGCTGCTCGCGGACTTCGCACAACTCCAAGCCGTATTTCTTGGCCACGTCGCGGATCAGCACGGACTGCTTCTCGTCCGCCTGGTAGACCCCCTGCGCCTTCGGGTCGTCCTGCGACACGTCGCGCGCCAGGTCGGGCGGCCAGCGGAAGTGCGGCGTGCGGATCAGGATCTCGGCCGCGGTCCGCTGCCGTGTCCGTTCCATGATCTGCTCAAGCTTGCCGTCCATGCCGCCGTAGACGTGGAAGATCATCAGGTCGGGGTAGAACGGGTACAGGTCCGCCTCGGCCGTGTTGATCAGGGCCCCCGCCTCGTAGCCGCCAATGGCGCGGTTCTCGACCTCGATGTCAGCATTGGGATAAGCCTTCCGCAGGTCCTCGGCCACCGCGTAGGACCACGGCCCGGCGGTCACCGACTGCCCGTAAAACAGGATGCGGACGTGGTTCCGCTTCTCCGGCGTGCTGGTGGCCAGCAGCGTCATGGTGCGCTGGATGCCCGCCCCGAGTTCCGCGACGTTCGCCGGTGCGTCCGGCGGCACAAAGTCCTCCGCCGCGGCAACCCCCGACAGCAGCAACGCGCAACTCAGCATAGTCGACATCCCGAACCGTCCGTAACTCATGGTCTGATTCCTTTCCTATTCCCTGCTAAATGTCACACAACAGATGTCATTCAAGACCCTTTGCGCACACCGCGGACTGCGAAGGTCAAGTTCTTTCGACCTTGCGGGCAAACTCGGCCACGGCACCGTTCGTAGTGGTGTCGCAGTCCCGGCGGTTGTCCGCCAGGCAAGACACCATCTCCACGCCGCACCGCCACACCACACCGGATGGGCTCTTGGCGCTCCACTTCGTTCCGCGCACTGCGAGCCCACTACGAACAGGCGCGGAGTTGCGCGACCATGCGACAGGCTTGTCCGAAAGAGGAATGTGCATTTTTTGCACATTGCTTTTCTCGTCCAGTTCGCCCGTGCGGAAGATGTTCCGCAGATGCTTCGTGATGACACTGCGTTCCGTCTGGAAGAGCTGCGCCATCTGCTTCTGCGTCAACCAAACGGTGTCGTGATCAAGCCGGACCTCGACGGCGGTCGTGCCGTCAGCGGCCTCGTAGAGAATGATCTCGCCACGGTTCATCTGGGTTCCTCGCCCCGGTTGGTCCGAATGTCATGCCGGTTGGAAGTTAGTCCCGTTCCCGGTGCAAGGCAAGCGCGGGTTGAGCGGCCGCAGTGCTGCGTCAGCGGCGCCCTGGCAGCGCACCGCCCTGTCATGTCGGCCTGTTACTCCGGAGCTCGGGTCTGAGTTCCGCCGTTCCGGGTCGTGCGCTGCCCATCACGCATGCTGCCGCACCTCACGGCCGGCGTTCCACGACGCTCAGGCCGAGCAGGATGATGGCATTCTCCGGCGCGGTCTCGTTCCACACGCCGTGCCACATGCGGCAGACGCGGTGGCCGGACGCGCCCTTCAGGTTGACGGAACGGATGACGCGGCCGAGGCGCGGGTTGCGCCACTCGAACGCGAAGAAGTTAGCCGGCGCCTGCTTCGCACTCGCGCGGCAGTCGACCGTGTCCGCGCCGTACAGGAGTTGCCCGCCGCACTCGCGGATGTTCACGCCGCAGCGTAGCGGGATGGTCTCGATGAACCCGTCTTCGTAGACCACTTCGTACCAGCCGAGAAGCTGCGAGGTGTCGGGCATGTTGTAGATCTCGTGGTACGAACGCATCCATTGCGCCGGCTTGGCGCAGGCGTGCAGGAAGACCAGACTGGTCACGTCGCGCCCGACCGGAATGCCGAGCACTTCGCCGGGGAACGGGCTGCCCGGCTTCGCCTCGACACCGACAACAACGGCGCGCTTCCCGCCCGCCTGCCGCGTATCCGTGAGCCGGAACCGTTTCCGGCCCGCACCCACCTCGCCCTTGGCCAGTGCCGACGGCAGTGCGCCTGCGGACTCCGCACCGTCCCCAGGCGCCGCGTTCATAGCCGGCGCGATATTGAGCGGGGTCACCGCGTCGCCGTCCTCGCTCGGTTCCGTGGCGCCGCGCATGCGCCGGCGCAGACCTGGCGTCAACCCGGCGAGAATCAGTTCCAGTTCGCTCTTCTCCGGCCACTGCGTCGACCACAGCAGGTTGCCGCACTTGAGGAAATCGTGCAGCAGGTCCTTGCCGAAATTGAACTCATTCGTGGCCGCCCACGAGGACGGTGAACCGCCGAGCACGCTCTCGAACTCGCTGCGCCGCGCCCAGTTCGTGATCTCGGGCGTCATGTTGCCGTAGATCTGCTTGAACCCGAGCGCCTGCACCTTCAGATCCTTGTTCTCGCCGGGTTCAGCACCGCCCTCGTTCTGCTCCGTCTTCTTGTCGTGCCAGAACCAGTTGAACACGAGAATGTCCTTCGGAATGACGCGGCGCACCTGCTCAGCCGACAGGGCGGTGTCGGGCCGGACTTCGGTCATGAGCTGATCGCCCCACATGGCGACGCGGATGCCGTGCGCGGCCAGATGGTTGTGAACGCGCACCACGTCCTCGGCAAACAGTTCGGGGCGTTTCCGCTTCTTGCACACGGGGCAGATGAACTTGTCAAGCAGGAACCACTCGTCGTGCCCGATGTGGATCGTCGCGGGCTTGAGCACCTCGATGTACTCGTCCATGACGTCGAACGCCAGTTCGTAGCTCTTCGGGTTGCACGGGCAGTACGTGTCCGGCCAGCGGTGCGTCGGCTCCTCGGCGACCTCGCGGTGCCGCGCCAGCAGGTAGTAGCTGTGCGTCATCGAGGGGATCTCGGGGATGACTTCCATGTGCAGACTGTTGGCCAGCGCCAGGATCTCCGCCACGTGCGCCTTCTCGATAGTCTCGCCGTCGGCCGCGTCGTAGTGCGTCGAGTTCTGCGAGGTGTTGTTGCGCGGCTCCGGGTAGTTGCAGCGCCGGTAGGTCAGGTCCTTGGCGAACTCGACCGAGGCCGCGTTCATCTCGGGGTGCCGGTCCAGCCGCATGCAGGCGTTCACTTCGAGGATGAGCTTGTTGAACTTGTACAGGGCCATGAAGTCGCGCAGGAAGCGCCGGAAGAACGCCAGGTTCTCATTCCCCGGCACGTAGAGCCGGACGCCGCGGAACGGCTTGTGTGGCCAGTCGCGGACGCTGAGCCCGGGCACCGTCACGCCCGGCCCCGTGCCCTCGCGTGCCAGCAGTTGCCGCAACGACTGCAGCCCGTAGAACGCGCCGGCCTCGTCGCTGCCGGCAATCAGCACGAGGCGTTTTCGGGCGTGAAGTACGTAGCCTTCCGGCCCCGGGCTGGCGGCGGTGATGTCAACGCCCTGCTTCTCGCAGCAGGCCCGGACCAGCGGGTTGCTGATCGCGCCCATGACGATGGCTGCAGCGTCGGGCGGCAACGCCGCGCAACGTTCGATGCGCAGGGCCAGCCCGAACTGGTCGCTCGCCTCCGCAACCAGGAACCGCGCCAGCGCCAAGTCGTGCGCCGACGGATGCTCCGGCACGGCGATCACCGCCCGCTCGTCCAACCGCACCGGTCCGCCGCTGGTCGGCTTCATCTCGCGCGGAATCGGGAAGATCGGGCACGACGTTGGCCTGCTATTCTTTGGCATGGGGGGCTCCGGGTGTTCAGGGTTCAGGGGTTCGGGGGTTCGGGGGTTCGGGGGTTCGGGACAGACGGTGTGCCCGGATGCGCCCGCACGACGACGCGGGACGTTGACTCCAGGCATTCGGCGTGACGTCAATCAGGTAACCTGCAGCGCAACCCTATGCGCCGCACTTCTTCACGTCTTGCACGACTTGGTCCAGGCCCTGTAGGAAACGGGAACGGTCCTGTTTCTGGAACGGCGGCGGACCGCCCGTGATGGCGCCCGCGCCGCGCAGTTCGGACATGAGATCGCGCGTCGCCAACGTCGACCCGATGTTGGCGGCGGTGAACCGTTGACCTGCAGGACCAAGAACCCGCGCCCGGTTCTTGATGCACCTGGACGCCAACGGGATGTCTGCCGTGACCACAATGTCATTCTCGGTGACGTGTTCGGCAATCCAGTCATCGGCGGCATCAAACTTACCTGTCACGACCACCAGCTCCACTGCGTCCTGCTCAGGAATCCGCATCCGCGAGTTCGACACGAACGTGACCTTGAGTCCGTACCGCTCGGCCACTCGGCAGACTTCCTGCTTCACAGGACACGCATCGGCGTCAACGTAGATATCTAACACACCACTGACCTCCTGCTGTTCTCATCATCTCCTTCCCCGCGGACTGCGCAATCACTCGACCTCACCGGCCTCGCGCCGGTCGTGTCATCGTCCGACAGGTGAACGACATCTTCCGCCTCTGCGACGGCGGGACGTGGCGCGGGACCTCCGGGACCGCAGCAGGGTGCTCGGGTCCGTCCCGGACCGAGGCCCTCGCCCGGGGATCCGCCTTCGCCCGTTTGACTTCCGCCGTCGCTCTGGCTGTGGCGGACATGTCGGCGGACAGGTCCGGCGCGCGCCGCTTCGGCGCGGGACGCGCCGAGCCACCGTGCGCTCGATCGCGTCCACGTCCCCGCCTGCGTCCCGTCACTTTACCGGCAGGATTTCGACGCCGCTCAGGATCGGAGCGGTGTCCGCGGTCGGCGCAGGGGCCTTGGGGACGAACTCGAGGGACACGGCACGCGAAACGGTCACATCCGCGAACTCTTTCACGACCGCACGGCGGCAGCCCTGAGCGGCGGCGACCACGTCGAAGTTCTCGAGGACCAGCTTGCCCTGCAGCAGGACGTCGAACACGCGCTGGCCGGGCTTCACGTCGTCGAGTTCGGCGAAGTGCAGCCGCACCGTGACGTGGCGCGGCTCCTCGTAGCTCTTGGGCACGAGGATCAGGCTTTCGTAGCCATTGCCGTACACCGGCGCGGCGGCCAGCATGCCGCGGTTCGTGACGTTCAGCATGACCGTCTTCTTGTCGAGACCGGCGTCGGTCAGCGTCTGCCAGGGAATGGCCAACTCCGCGCAGAACGCCTTGTCGCTCGCCTGCACAGCGCTCTGCCACGCGCCGTCATACGTCTTCTTCTCCGGTTCCGCACCCAACGGCTGAACCACGAGCGGGAACGGGTGCGGCGCCACGGCCGTGTACTGGCCGTCCGGCCCCGGCTTCGCGCTGCGCTTGAACTCCACTGGCGCGCCGGCTTCAGCGGCGAGCCGGAACGGCTGGTAGGCGAACGGGTTCTTCTCAGTGTGCCCGCCCGGGTGCCAGAGCGCGAGGAACTGCTTGCGTTTGTCCTTGTCGTTGTCGTTCACGAACACCTGCAATCCGAACTCCAGTCCGGGCGCCGGCTGGATCTTCAGGTTCTTCCAGGGCAGCAGCGCCTCGACCAGGTAGCCGTCCGTAGTCTTGGTGCTGGCGACTTGAACCGTCAGGTTTTCGCCGCGCGTCGCCTTGCGCCGGTCGTAGAACCGATACCTGGGCTTAGTCTGGGTGTCCGTGGCCCCGGGGGCGATGACCACCTGAAAGCTCTCCGACGAGCCGACCTGCGGCGTCATGAAGAACTCGACCGAATCACCCTCGAAGAGCTTGGCAGCGTCGGCACTCTCGTAAGTCACGCTGTCCCTGACTTCGGCCAGCAGCAGCAGACCGTCCTTGCACCAGCCGATGCGGAAGCACGGGTCCAGGTCCTCGGGCGCGCGCATCACGCCTTTGGCGCCGGGCAGCGATATCACCCGCAGGCCCTTGTCCGCCCAGTCGTCAGCCTTGCCATCGATGGTGACGGCCAGTTCGGGAATGTCCCGGGCGATGTAGGGTGAGACGTAGTTCCACAGCGCGTCGTACCGTGCGCCCGACGCGGACACGCCAAGGTGCAGGCACTTGGTCACGGGCAGGTCCTTGCCCGGCGGCGGTTCGCTGAAGAAGAGCTCAAACGAATCATCACCCCAGATGGCGCCGTCCGCATCCTTGACGCTCTGCCGCCAGGGCCGCACGTTGCCGGCCGCGTCCTTGGCCGGGTGCCGCTCGTAGGCCAGGTACAGGTTCGTGTCGTCGTAGCGGAGCGTGAGTCCGGCGTCTTCCGCCGGCAGGATCATGGCCCTGTAGCCGTCCCAGTACGGCTCGGTGAATGCGCCGTCCACCGCCGGCGGTTGCGCGGCGGGCCAGGCGACGAAGCCACGGTTCAGGATCTCCAGATCGAGTTCCACATTGCGAACTCCGCGCAGGCCGCTGGCGTAGACCCACGGCTTGTCGGTTCCTTCGATGTTCACCAGGTCAGTGCTCTGGCAGTACGGCCCCAGCCCGTCGCTGCAAAGGAAGCGGAACGGGGTGGCGAACAGCGGACGTTTCGACGACGTCTCCGGCCGCGGCGCGGCCAGCCACAGGGTGTCGGTGCTGTCACGGCGGTCGCCCGGTGCGCCCACGTTCAGGGACACGTGGTCAACGCGCGAGGTCGGCAGGCTCTCGTAGAACAAGCCCCAGTTCTCCTGGGAGTTGGTCGGCGCCAGGGCGAGCGTGGCCTGGAAACTGTAGCTGCACGAGCAACCGGCATCGCCCGGTGAGACCAGCAGCAGCCCATTGGCGGGAATCGCATTGATGTAGCACCCGGCCCGAATCCCGGCGAAGTTGTGCACACCCGTGTCGCCGTCCAGGCCGTAGATGCCCAGGGCGCCGGACCTGAACGCGAGCAGGTTCGGCCCCCCGCCCATGGTCCCGCAGCCGTACGAGCGGGTGAAATTCCAGGGCGACTGGCCCTCGGCGAGCGGGTTGTCGCGGAGTCGCGGTTCGCCGGAGCGCAGGTCGAACGCCAGCGGCCGGACGTAGATCGTGTCCCCGGCGATCACCGGCGTACCCGAGACCTTGGCACTGCGGCTGTAGAGCACTTTGCCGGTGGCCGCGTCGTACCCGGTCAGACCCTCGCCGCCCTGCGCGACCAGGACGCCCTGCGACAGCCACAGCGTGGTGCGGTCGCCGAGGCTTTCGGTGGTCCTCCAGAGGACCTTGCCGGTCTTCAGCTCAAGAGCTATAAGAGTCTTGCCTGCAACCACTTCAGTTCCACTCGCTTTTGCGGCCGCAACATCACCCGCATTGATGCGTTCGATCAGGTAGAGTGCGTCGGGACCAACCGAGACGCCGTTGTTCGGGATGTCGCCGGCGGTGACGTACGACCACTGCTTCTCGCCGGTATCCTTGCGCAGGGCGAACAGGCACACGCCGGCAGACTCCGAGGTGCCGGCACTGCCGAAGACCTGGCTCGACCCGACCGCCAGGAACGCCCAGGTGTTGAGCTTCGCGGCGAGGTCAGCCGGGACTTCGGCGACGGCAGGCAGGCTGTAGGTTGTGGTCGTCCCGCCGGTGACCACGTCCAGGCGCAGACACTGTTTCCCGATCGCAAGGTACGCACTGTCGGCATCGGCCGCGACATTGCTGCCCTTGCCGGAAATGGTCCACCGGCCGGCGCTAGGGAATTCGCGCTGCCACAGCATGCGGCCGTTGTACGCGTCGACCGCCGAGACATGCTTTTGTCCCGCGACCACCATGTGCCCGTTCACGCACAACGGCGCCGGACCCTGCCAGTGGCGACTGACCAGCGTGGCCGGACCGGGCTCACCAAACCACAGCACGCGCAGCGGCCACTTCACGAGTTGGTCGTTGGACGAGCCGGTCCGCGCCGCGCTGCCGAACTGGTGGCTCCAGTCGTCGCTGCCCTCGAGCTTGCCGCGCACGACCTGCACAGCCCGCTCGCCCTGGCGGATTTCCGCCGCCGGCACCTTGCCCTGCCCGAGCCAGGCCGACACGGCGCCGGCCTCGGGGCCGCCCTGCTTCGCGGCTGGCGGCAAGGCCGCGTACAGACATCCGCCGCAGGGGCGCAGCAACCGGTAGAGGACTTCTGCCGGGGCCTTCCCAACACTCTCACTCCCCACAACGATGAGGTCAGCGAAGTACTCCGGGTACCCGACCGCGGCGATCTCGCCGGTGTGCACGACCACGCGCGGGCCGTATAACCCGGCCGCGTCCAGCGCCTTGCGGGCCGCCGCGGCCTTCGCCGCGTCCGGCTCGACGCAGAACACGATCAGGTTGGACTCGCGGACGAGTTGGTACAGAAACTGGCCATCGCCAGCACCCAGGAGCAGGCAGTAGCCGGCGGTCTTGCCGGTGTCTGCCATGATGCTCTTTGCCCGGGGCTTGGCCTCGGGCGCACCGGGTGCCGCATCGAGTGCCGTCGTGTCCGGCTGCAGTGCGTGCACCGGCGGCGTGGCGACCGCGGTGGCGCCGTAGCACAGGATCTCGCCGTCGGTAGTGCTGGCCAGGAGCCGGCCATCGGCGACCGCGAGGCTGCGCACCTGGCCCTCGGTCTTCGCGTCCCACAGCGTCTTTCCATCCGCCGCATTCAGGGCGGTGATCGTGCCGCGCCCGCCGGTGACCAGGCTCGGACCGGCCTTGACCATCGCGTACGTTCGGCCCTCGTCGACTTCCCACTTCTTCGTCAGCGCGCCGGTTGCCAGCCAGGCGTCGAAGTCATAGGCGCCGATCTTGCCCAGGCCGGAGGCGTAGAGGACGTGCTGGTCGATCACCGCACGGAATTTCCCGGGCAGTTCCTGGCGGCGCTTGCCGGTCGCCGTGTCGAACGCGACCAGGCCGTCTTCCGGCGTCGGGTCGCCTTCGCCGATCACCACATCGGTATCCGGGGTGAAATGGTTGCGCCAGCCGATCAGCAGTCCGTCGTGCAGGAAGAACCAGGTGCCGCCCCAGCGGTTGCCCCAGTTGTCGGGCTGGCTGTGGTAGTACTGCATCTTGCCGGTGTCGCGATCGAACGCGGCCGGGACGTTGCGCCCGGTGGGCAGAAAGAACTGCCCCTTGTGCCCGACGATCGAACCTTGCGGCGCCACACTGAGGAACGCAGTCGACGGCGGGTGCGGCAGCTTCTGGTAACGAGTCGCGTACTCGGTATTCTTCCACAGCACCGCACCGGTCTCTGCGTTCAGGGCGTACAGGTGTACCCCATCGGTCGGCCACACGCCCGCCGAGAAGTACACCACGCCGTTCTCGACGGCGACACCACTGCGCAGCGGCCAGTGCGAGATCATCTGTTCGTTGCCGAAGATCATGTCGCGGCGCGGTCCGGCGGCGAACTGCCAGACCAGCGTGCCGTCCGTGGCGGACAGGCAGTAGACGCAGCCGTCATCGGACGCCACCATTACGCGACCGTTCTCGACGGTCGGGGAAAACCGGACCGGGCCGCCGGTGAAGAACGACCACTTCTCCGCGCCGGTTGCCAAGTCGAGGGCGTAGACCTTGTGGTCCGCCGAGGACCCGAGGAACACCGTTCCTCCAGCCGCCACGACCTCTAACGCGTAGTCGAACGCGAGCCGGTTCGCCTCACGGCCCGGCTCCGGCCAGGCGGGCCGGGGCTTGTGCAGCGCTTTCCAGGTCCACTGCGGCGTCAGGGGAGTGGGCAGCGCCTCGGCGGTCACACAACTGCGAGCGAAGTCGTGCGCGTACGCCGGCCAGTCCGCGGCGCGACCGGGTGCCGACGCGAAGGCGAGTCCGACGGCAGCGGACAAACATGATGCGAGGACACGTTTCGCAGTACGCATTAGGTTTGCTCCTTCTGTCCCCAATTCCCGCCACGTACGTTCCCTGACAAAGTAGATGTTGTTTCGTGACACCGCCAGTAAACGCTGCGCAGTTTGCGCTGCACAGCGCGCACAGTGGCGCGGGACCTCCGAGACCGCAGCAGGGTGCTCGGGGCCGTCTCGGCCCGAGATCCTCGTCCGGGGATCCGACTTCGCCCAGGCAACGTCGCCGGACAGGCCGCCCCGAGCGTCCCGCTTCGACGCGAAACGCGCCGAGCCACTGTGCAGCCCCAGGGCTGTTTCAAGATCTGGAATTTTCGAGTGTGGCGCGGCGGTGAGTACCCTCGGCGTGTCCCCACGCCGAGGGAGGTGCGGCCTGAGGACAGGCCGCACCCACTTTGGTGTGCGCAGAAACGTGGCCTCCGATGAGGCGGTGCAGGATCTTGAAACAGCCCTGGTGCAGCCCCTCCTGGCCGGGCCAGCGCGGGCGTGCTATGCTACGGCAGACGCACGTGTCGATACCTGGCTCTTGTCAGGGGTTCGCCGGTCTCCCGGCATCGGCTCGTCACAAGGGAAAGGTGCATGCCCAGCCCAGACGACAATGGCGGCCCGGTTTCGGCCATGCCGCGGCAGTTCGCCACGACGCACTGGACGGTCGTGCTCACGGCCGGGCGCGACGACGCCGACGCCACTCGAGCGCACGAGGCGCTCGAGCAGCTCTGCCGGACCTACTGGTATCCGCTCTACGCTTTTGTGCGTCGCCAGGGCCACAGCGCCGCGGACGCACAGGACCTGACGCAGGCGTTCTTCGCGCGGTTCATCGCCAAGCACTGCCTTGACGCGGTCGACCGGTCGAAGGGCAAGTTCCGGTCCTTCCTGCTGGCGTCGCTCAGTCATTTTCTGGCCAACGAATGGGACAAGGCCAGCGCGAAGAAGCGTGGCGGGGACCAGGTGTTCATAGAGCTTGACGCTCACACCGCCGAAGACCGGTACGCGTTGGAGCCGACAGACAACATGACCGCGGAACGCATTTTCGACCGCCGCTGGGCTCTGACCCTGCTCGACACGGTCTTCACACGACTGCGTGCGGAGTTCGCAGCCAGCGGCAAGGCGCCGCTGTTCGACGCGCTAAAGGACACGCTGACGGGCGAGAAGACCACGGCCCGCTACGCCGAGATCGCAGCGACCCTCGGCATGACCGAGGGCGCGGTAAAGGTGGCCGTGCACCGGCTGCGCCAGCGCTACCGTGACCTGCTGCGCGCCGAGGTCGCCAACACGGTCGCCAGCACGTCGGACGTGGACGAGGAGTTACGACATCTGTTTGCGGCCCTGAGCGGGTGATATCGAGATGCGCTCACGATGATCGGTCTGGGGTTCCACCCCAGGCCCCGCCAAAGGGGACCAGTCCCCTCTGGACACCCCATGGGACTTTGCCCGGCCGCACCGCGACTTCATCGCGGCGCGGCCGGGCAAAGTCCAGCGGGATTCCAAAGGGACGAGTTCCTTTGGCAGGGGCATGGGGGCGGAGCCACCATACGATCGTCGAGAGGGCAACTTCGCAGGAAAAAAGAGCCAACGTGCTGTAACCTTTGCGGACAGGTGCTTTTCTCTTTGGGTGAAAGGAGTCCGACGATGACAACTCACCCGAAATGCCCGACGTGCGGTGCGGCGCTCACCCCGGACGCACCTGAGGGACTCTGCCCGGCGTGCCTGGTGAAGCAGGCCATGGCGACGGCTGTCCCGTCGCCGACGGTCGCCGTCGAACCGGCCCAGACGCAGACGATCAACCCGGAAGTCGGCGCCAAGGTCCGCTACTTCGGCGAGTACGAACTGCTCGAGGAAATCGCGCGCGGCGGAATGGGCATGATCTACAAGGCGCGCCAGGCCAGTCTCAACCGCACGGTCGCGCTCAAGATGATCCTCAGCGGGCAGTTGGCCAGCGACGTCGAAGTGAAGCGTTTCCACGTTGAGGCCGAGGCGGCGGCGAACCTGCAGCACCCGAACATCGTCGCCATTCATGAGGTCGGCGAGCACGATGGCCGGCACTACTTCACCATGGATTACGTCGAGGGCAAGAACCTGGCCCAGATCCTCGGCGGCAAGCCCATGCCGGCGCAGCGCGCGGCGGGTTACGTGAAGACCATTGCTGAAGCGATCCACTTCGCGCACCAGCGCGGCACGCTGCATCGCGACCTGAAGCCGCAGAACATCATGATCGACACGCTCGATCACGTGCGGATCACCGATTTCGGCTTGGCCCGGCAGGTCCAGGGCGACAGCAGCCTGACGCGCACCGGCGCCATCATGGGCAGCCCCAGCTACATGCCGCCCGAGCAGGCGAAGGGCCGCCAGGACCTGGTCGGCCCGCACAGTGACGTGTACGCGATCGGCGCGATCCTGTATGAACTGCTGACCGGCCGCCCGCCGTTCATGAGCACCACGCCCATGGCGACCCTGATGCAGGCTGCCACGCAAGACCCGGTTCCGCCACGCAGCCTCAACAGCGTGATCCCGGTGGACCTCGAGACCGTCTGCCTGAAGTGCCTCGAGAAGAGCCCGGAACAGCGGTACGCGTCGGCGCGTGCGCTCGCCGAGGAACTCGACCGGTTCTTGAAGAACGAACCGGTTCTGGCGCGGCCCGCCAGCGCACTGCGCAAGGCGGTGAGCTGGTCGCGCCGGCACCGCACGCTGATGACTGCGCTGGTGTCGGCCGTGATCCTCGGGTTGGCAGGCCTGGCCTACGGGCTGTGGCAACAGACACAGTACCTGACCTGGCTCAACCTCCACCCGGACACGACCAAGGTTACGGGACCGCGGACGACCGCGCTGAGAGGGCTCAAGGATTGGGCTGTCAACGGGTTCGTGGCCCTGGGCTTCCTCTTTGCGTACTACCGCAAGCTCTCGCGGGACCTGGAGTGGCGCGACCTGTTCGACCCATCCCATATGCAGGTGCCGCCGCGACCGATCGCACCTGCCGCCGCGGTCGCCTTCTTTGCCGCGGGTTGGGTCGGCATCGGGTGGGCGCTGTGGCTGGCGGCCAAGTCCGTCGAGGCGTTCGTCTGGGAGGGCAGCTTCTGGTGGCCGGTGTGGCTGAGTGGCGTGTATATGCTGTTCTGCTTCGGGTTCGCGCTCGTGTTGATCGTCGTCCGCGAGCAGGCCGCGGCGACCTTTGGCCTGTCGCCGACGACCGGGCCGGCACAACTGCCGCCGGACCAGTTCGATGCCATCTGCAGAGCGTTGTACGCCGGGCGCAAGATGGCGGCCGTCGAGCTGTATCGCGAGTTCGCCAGCGTCAGCCCGCGCGAGGCTCGGGTGCAGATCGAGTTGTTCGCCGGCAGGCAGTACGATGAACAGCCCTGGCGGTTCACAGCCGACCCGACACGGCCGCCGCCGCTCTGCCGCAAGCGCTTCCTTCTGCTGGGCCTGGGGGGCGGCCTGGTGCTGGCCCTGGCACTGCCGTTCTTCCCGCCGCGCCTGTGCCCGTCCTGGCCGGTGGCGCTGGGCGCGGGGGTGCTCAGCGGCGGCTGGTTCGCGGTGATCGGCTTGCACCGGCATGGCGGGCTGCGGATCCTGGCTTTCCTGCCCTTCCTGACGGTACCGATTCTGCTCAGCGCCATCTTCCCCGACGGTCAGATGGGGATGAGTTACCTGCCGCCGGTGTTCCTGGGGGCCATTGCCGGCCTTGTATGGTTCCGGATGTCGCGCCAGACGTCTCTGTCGTCCGGGGCGGTCTCCGCCGTGGCGGGCGCGGCTGGCGTCGGGGCCCAGGCGCCGGCCGCTGTCTCGTCGGTCGCGGCCGCCGCGGCGGCCCCGGCGGCGGGCGCGCTGCTCGGTGCGGCGGGCGGTGTCGCGGGCGGCGCGATCGGCGCCTACTACGGTGCCAAGGCGAGCATCGAGAACACCAAGTCGCAGCGCGAGCGGCAGTTGATGGTGCGCGCGACGTGGTGGTGCATGGCGGGTGTGGCCGTGTTCTGCGTCGCGGTGCTGGCCATGACATACCTGGGCCGGTCCTGGGGACGGACACACCCCGGCCAATACGCGGCAGCGGTGACGGCGCTGATTCTCGTCTACGTCGTGGTGCTGTTCGTCTTCATCATCAAGACCAACCGCCGCCAGCGCCAGATCCAGGCCGAAGACGCCGCGGCACTGGAGGCGGACCGGCGCGCCCGGCTCGGACCGGATTTCGATGCCTCCAGCATCGTCACGATACTGCCGCGGGTGTTCACCGTGGCCGAACCCGTCATCGACACGGACCTGACGGTGGATAGGGACGCCTGGGCCGCAGCGTGCACCCAGGCGCGGACCTTCCGGCTCTTCGAAGTCTTCAACCCCGACGTGGAGGACTGCAAGGTCCTGTACCGCGCCAAGGTGAAGGCGGAGGGGCTGACCGGCCGCGCCTACCTCGAAATGTGGTGCCGGTTCCCGGGCCGCGGCGAGTGCTTCTCCCGCGCCCTCCGTCAGACCCTGACCGGGACCACGGACTGGATCGCGTGCGAGACACCGTTCTTCCTGCGGAAGGGCCAGAAACCCGACCTGATCCGCCTGAACCTGGTCGTCGACAACGGCGGTCTGTTCCGGAAGAAGCCGCTGTCGGGGAAGGTCGCGATCAGAGACGTGGAGTTGCGGCAAGCGCCGCGCACCTGAGTCGGAGTCGGAGTGCCTGCCTCCGGCCCTTGTCCGCCGCTCCGGAGTCCCCCCGCGCTCCGACGCCCGCAGGCCCGTCAGGGTGGAGGGCGGCGTCTATGACGCCCGTCAGGAGTGCGTCCGCGTCGACCACTTCTCCGGTGAGGCCAGGCTGCGTCTGGAGTTCTGAGTCGCGTCGCCAGCCCCTCAGGCCAGGGCTTTCTCGCAGAACCGGACACACCGGGTGACGTCCCGGACCGCATCGATGCCGGGTACCAGCTCCCGATCAGCCGGCCAAGTCCGTAGCCGAGGCCCACCTATTCCTTGAACACCAGATTGTCGACGCAGAAGACCGCTTCGCTCTTGCCGGCGCATACGATCCCGCCCCAGCTCAGGACTTTGAATTCGGGGGTTTTGACCGGCATGCCCTTCCTCTGGGCCTTCACCTCTCCGGCCTGGGTAATGGTGATGTCGTACACTTGTTTGTCGGCGTTGGGGTCGAGTGCGAACTGGATCTCGACATGGAACCATTCGCCGTTGGGAATCTCGCAAAACGCCTCGCCGGTTGAGGCCTCGCCGTCGCCGGTGCAGTTGAGGTACAGCTTCCCGTCCGGCTTGATCGTGAGCTGCGGGCCCATCAGAATCGCGTTGCCGGACCAGTCCCGGAACTCGACGTAGACGTCGGCCGGCTTCGCCTTGTCGTTCATCATGTCCGCGGAGAACCGGAAAGACCCCGCGGTGTACTTCCTGCCGCTGAACAGCACCAGGTGCGGGTTGTAGAACTTGATCCCCACGGCGTCAGTGAACCTCAGCGACCGCGTCCCGGTTGCCGCCGCGGCGTCCGTCACGCGGATGGTTGCCTTGCCCTCTTCAAAGATATCAACGGGCGGCGCGCTGCCGACAGCCGAGTCCTCGAAATCGAGCTCTATCTCAAGCTTTCGTTGGGGAGGATTGCGAAGCCCCGCGGGGTAGGCGCGGGGGACCGTCTTGGGAACGGTTCTGGTGATGCGGCCGGCCTGGTTGTAGTCAAAGGGTTCGAAACCGATCTTCGCCGCGGGCGAGCCCTCCTTGAGATGGTAGTCGCCGGCCGTGGGGTTTACGAACAGAGGATCGGCGATGAGGGAATGGCTGTCCTGCCCCGTCGCCTGCCATTCTTCGAAGGACCGTTCATGGAACTTGACCGGGTTGCCGCCGAAGTTCCAGTAGAGGTTGTAGTCGAAGATGCAGTCGGACCGTTCCCAGGCCTCGTGGGTCAGGGCACCCTTGTCCCAGTAGATGATATTGTGCTGCACGTCGAAGCCCAGTTCGGTCTCGCGTTTGCCGCGGGAGAACAGCGGCTTGCGGAACATGGGTGCTTCAGGGTCGAGGATCGGGCCGAAGATGTTGTTCCGCGCAATGTTCTGCATGCCGCCGTCGCTGTTGAGGTTGTACACGTGGGTGGTGATGTTGTAGACCAGGTTGTTCTCGGTGAGCGTGAAGCTCGAGCCCTGGTCGAGGTAGATGCCGACGGCCCAGGGGATGCCGGTACAGTCGTGGATGAGGTTGCCGCGGATGACGGTCCCGGGGGACCGGCCCAGCGTGTAGATCGCGGCCCCGTCAGTCAGGACATCCTGCATGCAATCGTAGATGTGATTGTACGCGATCGTGTTGTCGCGGGTGGGCGTTTCGCCCAGGCCCCAGGTCCAGCCGGCGGAGATACCCGTGTAGTACAGGTCGTAGACATCATTGTGCTCGATCGTATTGCTGTGCGCGAACTGCAGCAGGATCCCGACCGACGCCGGAAGAAAGCGTCCGTTGTGGGCAATCAGGCAGTCCCGGATCGCATTGTGACTGGTGATAAGGTCCTCGTCCTTCCCGCGTGCCGGACCGATCTTGATCCCGCCACCGCCGTTGTCGGTGAACTCGCATCCCTCAACCCGGTTGCGCTTGCAGGCCAGGCCCAGTTCGAACGCATGAGCACTGATCTGCGTGAACCGACAGCTCTCGAACGCGCAGTCCCGCATGCCTTCGGCCTGTATGCCGCAGGGCAGCGAGCACTCGGCCTGGCCGATGACATTGCCCTGGAGCGGGGTGGACCAGTTGGCGTGGGCAAACGTGATACCTTTGAAGACGAGGTGCTCGACCCACTGCTTCTGCTCAAGGTCGCCGGCGATACGCATGAGGCAATCGTGACGGGGCGCGACGATCTCGACCGAGGCGATGTCTTCGCCCGGGAGCGGGATGTACTTAAGCGTGCCCGTGGAACTGACCAGGCACCATTGTCCCGGCTCTTTCATCCCCGTCTGTGAGTTCTCGACCAGATAGCGGCTGCCGGCGGTCAGATCACGGTAGGTGGAACCGGTGAAGGAGACCCATCGCGCGCCCCGGTCGATCTCGGCGATCCGGAGCTTGGACGTGGACCAGTGGTGGAAGATCTCGATCTCGATGTCGAGCAGGTTCTCGTCCTCTGACAGGCTCAGGTCCCGGGGATCGTAGCGAAACGCGTCGGACTGCTTCTCGGCCAGGTACGGCGCCCGGGGGGCCGAGCCTGCGATGTAGTAGTAACCTTCCGCCGGAAGCCGGGAGCGCATCCGCCGGCCCCCGTTCACGAAGAGCTGCGAGAACTCCCAGTCGCCCTGCTTCACGTCCGGCAGGCTGACTTCCCAATGTGTCCCTGCCTGGCGGATATCCGTGAGTTTCATTCCCGCACTGAGAATCGGCGTTTCTCCCTCGTAGGCACGGTAGACAATGGGTGCGTCTGCGGTACCCGAGTCGGCAGGCGTGAACTCGAGCGTTTCCGCCAGCTCGTACCGGCCGCCCCGCAGGGACACGGTCACGGCTCCGACCGGCCCTTTGGCTTTCAGTGCGCGGAGCGCGTCACGCGCGCGGGCCACTGACTTGAACGGACCGTCCGTCTGCTGGGCGTTGGCGGCCGGCAGGCTGCCGGTCCAGGCGTCATTGCCGTTCGGTGCGACGTAGAGCGCGTGGTCCGCCCGGACGGCAGACACGAGCAGGCAGGTGAAAAGGAGGCAGACGCAAACTGTCGATTTTCTCATGATGGTCCTTTCCCGGTGTCGGGATACTGGCTGTGAGATCGATTGCCGTCGATTGCGTTCGACTGCAGTCGATAGTGGTCGGCTCTGCCGTCCAGCTACCGAATACTCCGCAGGAACACCGTCCGGACGTCCAGGGTCTTGCCCGGGCGCCCCTGGACCCGGATGCCTGCCTGGAACGTCTTTGTTCCGGCGGGGATCTTCACCGTGGTCTTGGCGGTGGTCCAGCCGGCGGACTGCCCAAGCGTCAGACCGGTCCAGTCTCCCACCAGCTTCTTGTCGCCGTCCAGCTTGGAGAAAATAGACCACGCACCGCTGTGGAGTTGGGACTGCTCCACATCGGTTCGGTAGGTGCAGCTCAATTCGTACTCGTGCTCGGCGCCGTCCAGCGTCAACTCCGGCGATCTGCAGTCCGCGATGCCGTTGTCGGCCGGACCCTCGAGCCGGATGTACATCACCGCGCCTTCCCGTTTCAACTTCGCGTTCCCGCCCAGCATCCAGCCGCGAAGTCCGCGCGAGAAGTCGTTGTCCCACGTCAGTTCCTCAGCGTGCAGAAAGGCACCGGCGAGGAAGAGAGCCGAAGCGACGAACAGCAGCAACCGGCCGATGGTGTGTTTCACGATGACTCCTCGAGTTCGTGCGGCGAGAGAAGGCTTCTCGGGCACGGCCGGGAAGATAGCGCCTGCGGTCTCGAAGAGCAAGGCAAGAACCAACGGGACCAGGGCTGTTTCAAGATCTGGCACCGCGTCTCGGAAGGCCACGCCTCCGCGCACACCAA